>CACZRQ010000130.1 GCA_902783615.1 uncultured Bacteroidales bacterium
ATACAACAGTATTCAGAAGTCATCGGTAAAGATGCCTTTAAGATGCTGCGCCAGGCTGTCAAGGAGAAGCTTGCTGGAAAGAATTCTAAAGAGTGTCGTCAAGAGGCTATCAAAACAATGAATTTAGTGAAGGGTTTCTCGCGGATGATATATTCAAGTGCGGAGGTTGGTATCTCCGATTGTACAGGCCGATATATAGTAGACAAAGAATACCTACGCGAATTGACGGGTACGAACGCAGCGCTGCGTCTTTTAAGCAATGCAAAAGTATCTCCTCTACACGAGTGTTTCTTTAATTACGTCACCCTGCTGAATGATATTGGCCGGATTTGGGCTGCACGACTGCTTAAGTATTACGGCATCGATATGCATAAACTGGAAAAAGAAACCGGTGCTATTCTTTATCCTGTAACGAAACCTTTACAGAATCCTGATGGCGCTGTACATGGGAATTACAAATACTATGTAGATAAAGATTTTAGTGACTCGCTCGATGACCAATGCTGTATATACGATGAGAAGCAGGCAAAGGAGTTATTGGATGCCTTGCGGAAGGAAAAAAAATCTGAGAATCTAGCAAGTCAATTAAAGGATAGCATTATGCAATTTGTAGATAATATCAACAAGAAACCTGAGTTGGTCATGGACTTGGGCAAGATAGTAGCTAAGACTAAGTTTGACTGGAGTTTTATGAAAGCAGTTATTTGTGGGCTTTCTGAGAAATGGCTTATGGATAAAGCTATCCTAGTTATGGTTGATACTTGGAATGAACATGTGTCAAGGAAGGATGAGATTTGCTATAAGATAGAAGGGTACACCACCATGTATGAAGCCGACGAGCATGGTCTGTATTCCAGACAAGTCCCCATGATGAAAATTCTTAAATACACTTCCTTAGAACGAGATCTTAAATCTGTAAGAGATGTAGAGCTGGAAAGACGAGAGGTTGACGCTAAATTCAACAAGATGACTACTCCTACTGTAGAGCAAATAGGGGAACCACAATTCGAATCGCCTACTTTAGAGAAAAAAGAGGAACCTCAATTCACTTATACAGAAGAGACTTTTAAGAAGTCAGCCATGATAACCGACTTGCAATTGGATTTAGTTCTTGCAGAGCTTATCGTTAATGGATGGATGCCTAAGACGAGTCTCCAGAGTGATTTCCGTAAGTTGTTTTCTGGAGTGACACGTGAGTTCTATCTCACATGGACAGGGAAGAATGCTGAACTGCATGACTTTTTTGATATGCTGACCAGGAAAAGAATAGAGAAGGGAAAGAAACTTCCTGGATACGTAACCCCTCGTGGTAATTATTTGAATATTGTTCGCTCACACTTCAAGGACGAGAAAGGCAATTGGTTTGGCGAATTGAATCATGAGAGGCATGCACCAGATACAAAAGATATTCTGAACAAGCTTGAAATAGTTTTGACATATTCTATCGATGAATGTATCAACATGATGCAAACAATTGTCAAAGAGCACAAAGAACTTCTTGAAATTATCGATTTATCTGTAAAACCTGAACACTATTCTTGCTATGGAAGGAGAACCAAAAGTGTGAAGTAGGTAAATCAAAATAAAATTCTTTTCCAACAATAATAGCGCAGAAGGTCGTTACTACAGGCTTTCTGTGCTTTCCTTTTGTGCTGCCGCTTTCAAAAGCCGACATAAATACCGACTCAGAAACCGACATTATGAGTCCTTTTCCCCCATCTTCAGAAGCCCCTCATATTGAGGAAGGCAAATAAAGATTGAAGATATGATTCAATATTTAGATCTCCTTCAGCGTATCCTCGACGCATCCAACAGAGGACTTGGCATCATCACTGACTGCTGTCCCGCAGCAGCCGAAGTAGTTAATAACCCCAAGAAGGCATTTCGCCTTCGCTCTGACGAGCGTACCCCGTCGGCTTACCTCTACCCGCCAAAGGATAGCGGTGACTGCTGGCATGTAAAAGACTACGGCATGGGCGACGGCGCTGGTTACTTCTCGCCGATTGACCTTTACATGAGAGAGCATGGGTACGTGAAGTCACAGTTCTCGCTTGCCATTCACGAACTGGCTGAGCGTTACGGTGTGGAGGAAACGCTGCAAAAGTCGGTGAACAAGCCCAACATTGAGCAACGTCCAGCCCTTCCTGAAGAGGTAGGGCAGCCACCTGTTGTAGTCTGTCGTGACGGTTTCACAGATGAGGAACTCCGCACATGGGGACCTTGTGTAAAACAGGAACATCTCACAGAATTGGGCTGGCAGGCTGTGGTGTCTATTCAAAGTACCAAAGACGGGAAAACCACCATCAAGAAGTCAACACCCACGTACCCCATCTTTGTTCAGCATTGTATTTATACAAATGCTGACGGCACATCAGGTTCATTTCAGAAACTCTATGAGCCGATGAACTATGATAAGCGTTACCGCTTCAGCAGCATCGGAGAAAAACCTTCTGACTATGTGTTTGGACTGAATGCCCTGCGCAGTAAGTTCATAGCTAATAATGAAGAGAAACTCGACATGGTGATTTTGGTCAGTGGGGGCAGTGATGCCGTCAACTGTCTTAGCATGGGTTATCAACCCGTATGGCTGAACAGCGAGACGGCCAACCTGTCGGAAGCCATTTTCCGTACCCTTCAGTCGTATGCTAAGCGTGTAGTTCTGATTTCCGATAATGACGAGACTGGCCGCGAGACTGCACGCCAATTGGCCCTGCGTTATCCACAACTATATGTAATATGGTTCACTGCAGAAGACATGGGCGGTCTGCACGACTCCCGTCATGGACTACGCAAAGACTTGAAGGACTATATCCTGCTGCACCACAACAAGCGTGACATGGAGAAACTCATGAAACGCGCCAAGAAGTCGCACTTTGCCGACTATCAGGCCGACAAGGGAACTTACACCATCTCCGAGACGGCACTGACCTATTTTCTATGGCTAAATGGCTATGCTGAACTGAAGGATAGCACCGACGCCAAGCTGCAGTACATCCATGAGGAGAAAGGCATAGTCAGCCACGTGAAGGCCAAGGACATCCATAACTTTTTGAAGGAATGGTGTGACCACGAAGGAGTCAGCGAACACCTGCAGAATACGCTGATGAAGAGTTGTCGCACGATGATTACCGACAATACCGGCCATCTTACCAGACGCTATGACATGGACTTTAGCAGTGCCACGGCAACGTCGCAGACAGTGTATTTCGATAACTGTAAGGTGACGGTGACAGCCGATGGTGTCACCCATCAACCTTATTCCGCCTACACTGGAGGTCGTTACGTTTGGGAGGAGAGCGTAGTCAAGCACTCATACCGCAAGTTAAAGCCTCAGTTCACGTGGGAGAAGGACGAGAAAGGCCGCTACATTATCACCTTTGCCGAGGATGCACCAAGCAAGCTGGTGCGTGTGGTGAGAAACATGGCTCGTCTTCACTGGCGCAAGCAGGACGAACTTGGACTCCAGTTGACTGAAGAGGAAGTGGCAGAAGAGATGCAGGCACTGGTTGTTATCATGCTGATGATCGGCTACCTGCTGCACCGTCACAAGTCACCCTCGGCAGCCTACGCAGCCTTGCTCCTCGACTATGCCATTGGCAACAGTTCCAAAGATCGTAACGGCAGAAGCGGAAAAACATTCTTACTGAAGGCTGTAGGTGCTCTGCTAAGAATGGAGTACATAGACATGTCGAACCTGGCGAAGAAGAGCAATCAGCAGTTTGGATTCTCAGGGGTGAAGGAAAGTACAGGGCTTATCATTGTTGACGAATGCCCTGAAAACTTTGCCTTCAACGAACTTTATGCCAAAATCAGTGATGACATGGAGGTGGAGCGTAAGGGCAAAGATCCAGTGGTTATCCCATTCAGCAAGGCTCCGAAATTCGGCATAGCTACCAACCATACGTTGAAGGACCACAGCCCCTCTACAGAAGGCCGCTTTGCGCCTGTCGTCGTTGCTGACTATTACCACGTCCAGACGCAACTCAACGATTATCGTGAGACCCGTAAAATCAGCGACGAGTTCAATCAGAACCTCTTAGATTTGGAGTATGCTGAGACAGACTGGCAGGCTGACATCCACTTTATGCTGGAGTGCTTGCAGATGTTTCTCAGTCTACCTGTTGCCGACCGTCGCCAGATGCCACCAGTTAAAAACATTGAGCAACGCGAACTGCAGGCAGCCATCAGCGACGGCTTCCGCCAGTGGGCCGACGAGGTGTTAGGCGAAGGCAGCGAATACCTCGACAAACCTGTCAAGGCAGACTTGTTGATGGGACTTTACAAACAAGAGACCAACTCGCCTATATCGCCAAAGGGTTTCACTGAGCAGCTCATGAAATGGTGTAAATACGCATCGCATATTGCTTGCTTTAACCCAGCGTCTAAGACCTATCAGAAGGCTGATGGTGATCGTTGGTATCAGTACGAGAATGGTAAGAAAGTGAAGTTCTACTACATTCAAACCGTTACGTCGGCTCAACAGGTTGTAGATCAGGAACTGCCGTTCTAAGTTCCTGTTCTATATCCTTATCAGCACACATCACACACGTCACACAGTAATTCCTATCTTCAGAGAACATTTTTGTCATTGCATCTCTGATTGCAATTTTCAGGAAATCATGTGTGACATGTGTTCTATAAATGGTTTTTGCTATCTAATCTTCTAAAAATCAGGAGCTTTCCAATTCAACTTTCAGAACACATACAGCACACATGTAGCACACGTCAAACATAAGCCGATGGAATTCTTGCCACGAAGCCTTCCAGCACTTTTTGGAAAGCCATGGAAAAAGTGTTACGTGGCTTCGTAAAAATGGGTGAAAGCTAATGAAAATTAAAATAAACCGAAAAAAATTTGGTTTGACCGAAACAATTTCTTATCTTTGCACCAAAATAGAAAATATGAGAGTGATTTCATTTTCCATGATAAGGGAATTTATTGCTAAGCATGCAGATGCAGACGTACCACTTCGTGACTGGTACAAGCGTGTTTGCAAGGCCAACTGGAATAGCTTTGCCGATATCAAGCAGACTTTCAACACCGCTGACTACATAGGCAATGACCGATATGTATTTGACATCAAAGGCAATAATTATCGTATTGTGGCTATTGTGATCTTCATCAACAAAAAAGTATATATGCGATTTGTCGGTACGCATGAGGAATATGACAGGATTAAGGACATCAAAAATATATAAGTATGGTACAGATTAAGAATGAAATACAGTACAAAGCGGCTTGCGAGCGTATCAACGAACTGCTTAAAGTAGTCAATAATGACACTCCCGCTGATGACAAGAACCTGCTGGAGCTTGACCTGATTTCTGATTTGGTTGCAGACTATGAGGAAGAGCATTATCCCATAGAAGCACCAACTCTGGTGGAGACTATCAAGCTCAGAATGTTCGAAATGGGACTGACTCAGAGCAAACTGGCAGAAATGCTGGGTCTCAGTACGGCCCGTATCAGTGAAATCATCACTGGTAAGGGTGAGCCGTCGCTAAAAACCGGCAGAGAAATCAGCCGCAAGCTGAATATTGATCCAGCTATCGTGCTTGGAGTATAGAAATTAGCTAAAAAACTTTGCATTTTATAGCAAAATAATTGCTAAAAAATTTGCATAATTCAATTATTTTATGTAACTTTGCAATGAATTAGAGAATTCATTGCGAGTGAAGGCGGCGGCTCAGCAAAGCCCGAGTAAACTCGGCTCTGCGTTCGCCTTGCACTTACCTTGCACCATAATAATAAAAAGCGGGAAGCGGCCACCCGGTGTAGTTGGTTGCATAATAGTTTAATACCATGAAATCTTTTTAAAACTATGGCATTAAAAATCAAAGCGAAGGAGAAGAAACTTAAGTTCTCCAAAGACGGACCTGAAGTGTACCGCTACGTGATGGTACCTGACCTGTACTCGACACTCGATCAGGAAAAAGTGATCAAGGAGGCTGCCATTCGCTCCGGCGTGAGTGAGGGCGTGATGCAGGCCTGCTGGAAGGGTGCCGGCGAAGTCATCAAAGCTTGGGCTACAGAAGGTCACTCTGTGGCTCTGCCTGGACTGGGAAACATGAGGTTTGGACTGTCCGCGAAAGCGGTGGCAGATGTCAACGACGTGAAAACGTCACTGATCCGAACCCGCCGCATTGTGTTCACCCCGACCGTGGCTCTGAAGGATGAGTTGGCCAACACCGCCATTCAGATCACCTGTTACGACCGGAATGGTGAGATTGTG
>CACZRQ010000131.1 GCA_902783615.1 uncultured Bacteroidales bacterium
ACCAGCCAACAGATACTTGTTGAGGGGATCATCCGTCACATACGGACGATAGAATTCCTCATTGTGAGCTGTGATTTCAGACTCTACGATATAGGAGTCGCCAGCCTCGGCACCGCTATCTTCAAAGGCATAGACAGGATAGATGTGATAGCTCACATCGAAGCTGCCAGTGGTCTTAAGGTTCTGTGGTTTACTACCATTGCCCTTCAGCAGGTCGTGACTCATCTGCACCTCGAAATTCTGGATGATGTGCTGACCTTCTTCAGATGCCACCCTGCCCTGTCGGACATCCAGCAAGGTAGTAGCCCTGGTAGTGGCCGAAGCATTATTCTGACGATACTGCTTCAACCAGCGGAAGAAATGGAAGATGCGCTGCTTGTAGTAGGCAGCCTCATCCTCCCCCTCTGCAGGCCCATTGGCATAGAGGGTGTAACCCACCTTGGTATTGTCTGTGGCAAACAGCAATACTGGTTGCGAAGCATCGAAAGGCATGATATCGAAAATACCATATTTCTCCGCAAACTCCTGGAAATATTTACCTGTGGGGTGAGCCAGCACAATCAGGGCACCACGATTGAACGCTTCCATTAGCTCACCTTCAAAGGAGCCTATTTCCTCTGGTTTCAGCACCACCACCCGCGCATCATCCATCGCGGTAATGTTGGTGAGGAACTGTTCCATACCCTTTTTCACCTCTGGGCGTATGCCTTCTGAAACATAGACTGGGGTGTTGCTCTTCACAAACGCATAGTCGGGTTCTTCCCAATCAGGAATGTCGGGAAGCTTCACCGTATCCGGCGTTGGCACAGGTTCCGGGTCTTTGTCATCATGGCAGGCGATGAGGCCCAGCAAGACGAACATCATCAGTAAAACTTTTGCTTTCATATTCTTTATCTTTAATTCTTCATTCTCCATTCTTCATGATAATATCCTTAATCCGCTGCTTGAAATAGCGGAAGAACATGCGATAGCCAGGACAGAGGTAGTTGCGGTACTCGGTACCAAAAAGCGTGAGCTTATCAACCAGACGGTCCTTGGGACATCCACCGAAGCAAAGGTCGGCCACATCGCAATGCAAGCAGGAGCTTGGAAGACTGTCGAGCTTGAACTCGCCAAACTGACGGTTGGTCTGCATCATGGCTCCCAAGCTCTCGTTCAAGATATTGCCGATGCGATACTCTGGAAAGACATAGCGGTCGCAACGGTAGAGGTCACCATTCTTCTCAATCACCCCGCAATGTCCGCAAACGGCTTCATGCACACAGAGTCCTGCGGGACGGCGAGTGAGGTTGCCCAAAGTGGCCTCGAAGGTCTGCACAAATTTGCGCCCCACATCCTTGCTGCCCCACTCATCGAGGATGGTGCAGAGGAAACGTCCGTAAGCCTCAGCAGGCACGGAGAAAGGTGCCACCCTCTCCCTATCATGAAGGGGAGAATAGAGTCCTGGAGGCAGGGAAATGCGCCACTTCCGTCCGCTCCCCTCCTTAGCCTCCAAAGCAGACGATTGCGGGTGGGTTCTCTCCACCACAGGCAGGAACTGCATGAAATCGCTGAACTCGCGTAAGAAGTTGTACACCTCTTTGGCATGAGCGGCATTGACAGCATTTACGGTGGTGAGGGTATTGAACTCCACCCCATGCTTTTGCAGCAGCTCCACACCTCGCATCACCTGATGAAAAGTACCCTCGCCCTTGGCATCCTTGCGGTAGATGTTGTGCAGGTGCTCAGGCCCGTCGATGCTGATGCCAATGCGGAAGTGGTGCTCCTTGAAGAACTGACACCATTCATCCGTCAGCATCGTACCATTAGTCTGGAGGGTATTTAGGATGCGGCGCCCCTGAGCATATTTCTCCTGCAGCTGCATGGCACGTTCAAAGAACGGGATGCCGCAAAGGGTGGGCTCGCCCCCATGCCATGCAAACTCAATCTCTGCCTTGAGGCCGTGTATCGCCACCACCTGTTGGATGTAGCTCTCCAATACCTCTTCGGACATCAAGCCACCCTGTTCACTGCTTTTACCCAAGTAATAGCAGTAATCACACCTGAGGTTGCATGCCGCACCGATGGGCTTCACCTCTATGGCATAGTGTCTTGAGTCTTCATCGTTCTGCTTCATAAATCCATTGCCTGATTATTAAGGGTTATTCTGGAAATAAGTATTCTTGTCCCAGTAAAGCAGACCGCCAGCAAAGCACACTTCCGTTTCGCGTCCGTCATCTTTGCGGGTAATCTCGCGTAGGATGAGATCGTTGAGTTTCTTGTTCATGGTAATCACCAGTTCCTTGTTCTCATTACCCTTTGGCCATGCCAGATTCTGCACCTCGTCGGAGCCCTGTGCCAGCAGTTCCACATCGTTGTTGTCATAAAGCTCATCATAACTATCAGGCGTATTGAAATTCAGCGGTGAGAAATAGCGGGCAAACTTATAGTCGGGCGTTATGATACCACGCACAAAGCCGCGCTTGTTCAAATCAACCAAATATCTGGGTGTCAGCAGGAAGTCGCCATCAATCATAGAAATCATCTCGAAGCAGAACAAAGCTCCCTCTGCATTGCGGATATCTACATTCGTATCTTTTACGGCAGGCAGCAGAGAGTGACCACGCAAGCCCAAAGTGATGAGTTTGAACTCTTTCTCGTCACCTCCAGTAGCGATATCCACAAACGTAGGTGCCAAATCGAGGTGTGAGCTCAGGTTCTTAAAGTGCTGACCACCAGGAATCTCAGGGTGATAGATGATGAGTGGCACATGGATGTTATTCTCGTAAATGTTTCCACCTTTACCCTTCAGGCCGTGCTCACCCTGCATCTCGCCATGATCGCTGGTATATATAATAATGGTGTTCTTCATGAGTCCTGCATCTTTCAGGTAATTCAGGAAGGTCATCATGTGGTTATCCTCGTTTTGGATGGTGTTGAAGTAGTAGTCGCGGAAAGTGTGCCAGCCAGCCTCATCGGTAGGCGACGGACCCACCCAAGCTTGCCACTGCTTGTTGTATTCCCGATGTGCGGCAGGACGACCATCCTTGGTGAACGACTCGTTCCAAGAAGCAGGCACCTGGGTAGCATAAGATTTCTGATAGATAGGATCGTTGGGAGCAGGAGTAGCCTCACCAGCTATGTACGTCCCTGGCGTTTCATTGAAATACATCACATCGTGGGGGTTGAGGAAGTTCACGGCCAAGAAGAAAGGCTCGTTCTTATCATTCAGCTCCTTACCTGTGGTCTTGAGCCATTCGATGGCATTGTTGCAGATGGTTGCATCCTCATGGTAGCCTTCCTGCACGGAGCCATACATATCTCCCTCAGTCCAATCGAGAAAACCGTAGTCGGCCAGTGTTTCGGTGTCTTTTGAGATGTGCCACTTACCCTTGAAGGCAGGATAGTAGCCAGCCTTACGCATCATGTCGCCCACCGTCTGTAGGTCGCGTTTCATATCGCGGAACAGCGGCAGTTCGTGTGGCATGTCACCTACATACTGGTAGTTGGTATTGTCCAGCATGCAGGTTTCCGTAATGTGGCGACCCGTATAGATTACCGAGCGGCTTGAGGTAGAAACATTGGCACAGGCATAGTGCTTCTCGAAGGTGGTGCCAATACTGCGGAGATAGTTTCTGGCAGCATAGTCGCTACCGGCAGGATATTCTTCCATGTAGGCTTCCTGGTCGCAGGTGATGAACACAATGTTGTACTTACCCGGAGCTACGGGTTCGGGATCGGGAACAATGGGGGCGTCCACATTGTCGGAGCAAGCAGCCAGCAGAGCGGCACTTGTTGGCAACAGCATAGTTGCATGGCGTAAAAACTGATTCTTTTTCATATTACACGTTTTTTTGTCATTAAACATTTTCTGGTACAAATATGAAAAAAAACAGCAAAAAGCTCTTTCCTCTGCATGTAAATACATCGAGAGGAAAGAAAAAATACATCGAGAGGAAAGTTTGTACATCCATAGGAAAGATTTTTTGGCTTTATCTGTACTTCGAAGGCACACCTTTGCCCTGCGACTTGAAAGCTTTGGTCATAGAAGCGGGAGAGGAAAAGCCACACTGGAAGGCAATATCCTGTAGTTTTTTGTCTGGATATTGATGGATCATGCTGATGGCATAACGCACCCGATGCTGGCAAATCATATCGTAGAAAGACTGATATCCACTTCGACGGATGACCTCGGCAATATAGTTGGCATTGGTGCCAAGCTGCTGCATCAGTGTGTCGATGGTGATGTGAGGCTCAGTGAAGACATGTTGCTTGGTGAGCATTTCCTCTAAGCGACGGCTCAACTCATCGTATCGTTCTTCGCTGAGGCGATTTATGCTGGTGTCATTCTGTTCCATCTGCTCTATGATTTCCTCTTCACGAGGCGTAAACACCTTGCGCCAAGGGTTAAGGGTGAAGATGCAGAACCAGATGTTGACAAAAGTGAACAGCACATCGCGCACAGCCTTCACCATAGGGTTGTCGGCATAGAAGTTGATGGCCATCACTACACAAATCACTGTAGGAACCCACTGGATGATGCGGGCAAAGCGAACGGGGAAGTCATCACTGTCGGCATAAGTGGCTTCGTTCACCCGCTTGATGCCACGACCTATTTCCAAAGCCATATTGATGGATAGATAGAAGTACACCGCAAATACCAACGTGGCGGTACCAATTGCCCAAGGCCGATACCCCTCAGGAATGTTGACTAAATGAACAGCCTGCAGCAACAAAGGCAGCACAACGATAGCAGCAGGGAAGAACATCCAATAGTCTTCACGCTGAAATCGGACGCGCGGGAAAAAATAGCCTTTACACATGACAAGCATCTGCATGGGGAAGAACAGCATGGCGAAAGCATTGACATACAACAAGGCGTTGGCATCGCCCACTTGAAAAAGGTAGGGTAACTCCAGCACTTGTAGCAGATAGAGCATACCCACCGACCGCTGGGCAGGAAACAATTCATTGAAATGATCATTATACGCCATAGGGCGATAGAACCATTTCAGCAACCATCCATACAAATTGGTTAGGATGAAAGCTAGATTGGCGGTATATAATATATAAAAGGTGGTACTCGGCATTTTCCCAATTTATATTTACAAGGGCAAAATTACTAATAAAAGAGAAAAATGCAAATAAAAATTCATATCTTTGCAACCTAAAGCCAAAACGAAGCGTCTAATGTAAAAAAAAGAAACAGTATGATAACTCTGAAAGGAATCAATAAGACCTATTATAACGGCACCCCGTTACATGTGCTGAAAGGTATAGACATGCACATTGAAAAAGGAGAATTCGTTTCCATCATGGGTGCATCGGGTTCGGGTAAATCCACCTTATTAAATATATTAGGTATGCTGGACAACTACGACAGTGGGGAATACTACCTGAACGGCACACTTATCAAAGGACTGAGCGAGACGAAAGCCGCAGAATACCGTAATCGTATGATTGGCTTCATCTTCCAGTCGTTCAACCTCATCAACTTCAAAGATGCCGTAGAGAACGTGGCGTTGCCACTTTTCTATATGGGCATATCACGCAAGAAGCGCAATGCGTTGGCATTGGAGTACCTCGATAAGTTAGGATTGAAGGACTGGGCACACCACATGCCAAACGAGATGAGTGGTGGACAGAAGCAACGTGTGGCGATAGCCCGTGCGCTGATCACCAAGCCGCAGATCATTCTGGCCGATGAGCCTACGGGTGCCCTCGACAGCAAGACATCCATAGAGGTGATGGAGATATTGAAAGACCTGCATCGCGAGGGGATGACCATTGTGGTGGTGACACACGAAAGTGGTGTGGCCAATGAAACTGATAAGATCATTCATATCAAGGATGGTATCATCGAGAGCATTGAGGAGAATCTGAAGCATGATGCCTCACCGTTTGGCACCAGCGGATTGATGAAGTAGTTACTTTGCAACATACAAACAATAACAACAAACCAAAATGAGAGACTTGCTACAGGAAATAGGAGCTTCATTGAGCAGAAATAGGCTGCGCACCACCCTCACAGGCTTTGCGGTGGCATGGGGCATCTTCATGTTGCTAGTACTCTTAGGAGCAGGCAACGGCATCATCCATACCTTCGAGGCCAACGTGAACACAAATGCACTGAACGTGCTGACCATCTATGGAAACACTACCACCAAGCCCTATCAAGGCTATAAGGAAGGACGCAGCATCCAACTGGATAACCGCGATCTGAAAGCTACCGAAGAAGATTTCCCCGATAACATCATCAGTACGGGTGGTATGCTCAATCAGAACAACGTGATACTCAGTAATGGAGACGAATATGTGAGTCTTCGCCTTACTGGTGTTCACCCCATCTTTGCCCACATCAATTCCTTGAGAATCAAGGAAGGTCGATTCCTCAACCAGCTTGACATTCGTGAGCGAAGAAAGACCATCATCCTGCATGCAAAGACGGCAGAGATACTTTTCAGGCACACCAACCCTATTGGCAAGTTTGTCAAGGCTGGCAATACCAATTACCAGGTGGCAGGCATCTACAAAGACCAGGGTAACGAGCAGAACAGTCCGGCTTACATCCCCTTCACTACCCTACAACAGATTTATAACAAAGGCAACCGTGTGAATGTGATTGTAACCACTACGAAGGGACTGGAAACCGAAGAGAAGTCTAATGCCTTTGTGAAGGAATACCGCAAGACGCTGGCAAGCATCCACGAATTCGACCCCGATGACGAGGGAGCCATCTATGTGAGCAACCGTTTCACCCAAATACAGCGGGTAATGACAGCCATGTACTTGTTGCAAGTGGCTTTGTGGATCATCGGTATCTTCACCTTAGTGAGCGGTATCGTGGGCGTGAGCAACATCATGTTCATCACCGTCAAAGAGCGTACCCACGAGTTCGGCATCCGCAAGGCCTTGGGCGCCAAGCCGCGATCCATCTACAAACTCATTGTAGTAGAGAGCATTGCCATCACCACACTGTTCGGCTACATCGGCATGGTGTGTGGTGTCATGGCAACGGAGTGGATGAACAAGGCATACGGCAGCACTATTGTCGATTTAGGTGAAGGCGAAAGCACAACGCTGTTTATTGACCCCACGGTGGATATGAGCATCGCCATCGGGGCTACCATACTACTGATTGTGGCTGGCACCTTGGCAGGACTCTTTCCTGCGAGGAAGGCAGCAAATGTTAGACCAATTGAAGCATTGAATGCAAGATGAAAACTATGACGATTGAGCTTCGCTCCAATTTTGTCGCGACTCGGCATAGTTCAAGCAAGCTTGACTCTGCTCTCGCTGCTCCAAAAAGTGACCATTGACAATTGACGATTAAAGGATTATGAGAATAGATAGAGATAACATAGAGGAGATACTGATTACCATCACCAGGAACAAGACGAGGAGCTTCCTCACGGCCTTTGGAGTATTCTGGGGCATCTTTATGCTGGTGTTCATGCTGGGAGGCGGTCATGGCATGAAGAAATTGCTGAGCAGAGAGCTGTCGGGCGTAGCCAACAACTCAGGTTTCGTGCTCTCCAACAGCACTTCCGTTCCCTATAAGGGTTTTCGCAAAGGACGCCGCTGGATGCTGGAGATGAAAGACCTGGAAGCCATCAAGAAAATCAATGGGTTGGAGGTAGTGGCAGCCAATAACTCCCGAGGGGGCAAGATCTTCATCTATGGCGACAAGAAATATGACGATGGCAACCTGCGCGGACTCACACCTTCGTTCCAGATGATAGAAGACCAGCAAATCAAGTATGGCCGATTCATCAACGATGTGGATATGCGCGAGGAACGCAAGGTATGCGTGATTGGCAAGAAGGTATATCAGCAACTCTTCGAAGAAGGCGAGAACCCTTGCGGCCACTTCCTGCAGGTAGATGGAGTGTATTACACCATCATTGGCTTATCCGTCGCTGATGGCAACTTAAACCTCAACGGCTATCCACCTGAGAGCGTGGCTGTTCCTATCACCACCATGCAGCGCTTGTACAATTACGGCAACCGCCTTGAACTCATTGCGTTCACCATGAAGCCTGGCACACATGTGGATGACGTAATGCCTAAGATTGAGCAAATCGTCAAAGAGAGGCACCTGATAGCACCAACCGACAAGCAAGCCGTGCAATCCATCAATGCCGAAACGCTGTTCAAGATGATAGACGATCTGATGGGAGGCATCGAGGTACTGATCTGGATGGTGGGCTTAGGTACATTGCTGGCAGGAGCCATAGGTGTGAGCAACATCATGATGGTGACAGTGAAGGAACGCACCACCGAGATAGGCATCCGCAGAGCCATAGGTGCAAAACCTCGCGACATTCTGCAACAAATCTTGTCAGAGAGCATGACCATCACTTGTGTGGCAGGTATGGCAGGTGTCTGTTTCGGGGTATTCATCTTGGAAATGATAGAGAAAGTCACAGGGAAAACGGGCTTGCAGGTTTCTTTCTGGTTAGCCATCGGAACATGCATCATCCTATTGATATTGAGCATCATGGCGGGATTAGCCCCTGCCTACAGGGCAATGGCGATTAAGCCGATAGATGCCATTAGAGACGAATGACAATTGACAATTGACAATTGACGATTGACAATTGACGATTGACAATTGAGCATCGCTCTGCTCTCGCTGCTCTGAAAAGTGACGATTGAAAATTAGTTTGATAATAAAAAAGAAAACGAGATATGAAGAAGTTTGTAAAGTATGGAATAATGGCCATCATCGCCATTGTGTTTATCGGAACCTTCGTGTTCCTGTATCAGAAGTCGTTGCCTAAGGTAACGAAGTACGAGATACTCACTCCCGAGCGCACCAATTTGGAAAAGACCACGATAGCTACGGGCAAGATAGAGCCACGCGATGAAATCCTCATCAAGCCGCAGATATCGGGCATTATCGCAGAAGTCTATAAGGAAGCAGGCGAGATGGTGAAGTCGGGCGAGGTGATTGCCAAGGTGAAGGTAATCCCTGAACTGGGTCAGCTCAACTCTGCCGAGAGCCGTGTACGCTTGGCTGAGATGAACGCCAAGCAGGCTGAGAACGAGTATGGTCGCAACGAAAAGCTGTATAAGGACAAGCTCATCAGCCGTGAGGAATACGAGCGCGCTGAGGTGACAGTGAAGCAAGCACGCGAAGAACTACAGGCCGCTACCGACAACCTACAGATTGTGAAGGAGGGCATCACCCAAAACAGTGCCTCATTCAGCTCCACGCTCATTCGCTCCACCATCGATGGGCTTATCCTCGATGTACCTATCAAGGTGGGTAACTCTGTGATTATGAGCAACACTTTCAACGATGGTACCACCATCGCCAGTGTGGCAAACATGAACGACCTGATTTTCCGTGGCAAGATTGACGAAACGGAAGTAGGCAAGGTCTATGAGGGCATGCCTGTGAAGCTCACCATTGGTGCCCTGCAAGACCTCACCTTCGACGCTACCTTAGAGTATATCTCCCCCAAGGCAACTGAGGAAAACGGTGCCAACCAGTTCGAGATCAAGGCAGCGGTAAAGGCACCTGAGCGTGTGACGATTCGCTCTGGCTACTCCGCCAATGCCGAGATTGTCTTAGAGCGTGCGGAAAATGCGTTGGCAGTGCCCGAGAGTGCCATCGAGTTCAGTGGCGACAGCACCTTTGTCTATGTACTCACTGCGGATGGCAGCCCTCAGCAGTTCCGTCGCCAGCAAGTGGAAGTGGGTCTGAGCGATGGCATCAACATCGTCATCAAGAGTGGCATCAGTGAAAATGAAAAAGTGAGAGGTTTGGAAATTAACGAAGAAGAATAACATCATGAAAAAGACTATACTACTATCCGTTATCCTGGCATGTGGCATCGATGCCTTTGCTCAGCAAAGCTGGACTTTGCGTGAGTGCATCAACTATGCCACAGCACACAACATCAACATCCTGCAGGCAGAGATAGCCGTGGAGCAAAGTGAGGTGGAAGCCAATACGGCCAAGTGGGCTCGCTTGCCGAATCTGAATGCTTCTGGCAGTCAGAGTTTCAACTGGGGTCGTACGCAGACCGCCATCAAGGATGAAGATACTGGCGACTATACCACCAAGTATGTGGACACCAGCAGTAGAGGTACCAACATGAGCCTCAGCACCAGCATTCCTGTGTTTACAGGCTTCCAGATTCCCAGTCAGTACAACCTGTCGAAGTTGAACTTGAAGGCTTCGATGGCCGATTTGCAGAAAGCCAAAGAAGACTTGGCCATCAACATCGCTTCTGCCTATCTGCAGGCTCTCTTCAACAAAGAGCTGTACCAGGTGGCCCTCGGACAGGCTGCGCTCAGTCAGGAGCAATACAACCGCATCGAAACATTGGAACAGTTAGGCAAGGCCTCGGTAGCTGAGTTGGCTGAAGCCAAGTCTCGTGTGGCACAAGATGAGCTGAATGTAGTGCAGACAAACAACAACTACCGTCTGGCCATTCTCGACCTCACGCAATTGATTGAGCTGGAAACACCTGAAGGTTTTGAGGTAGCCAATCCAGACGAAGCATTTCAGTTGAATCCTCTTACCCCACCCGATGAAGTATTCTCGAGTGCCATCGCCAACAAGCCATCCATCTTGGCGGCACAAGCCCGATTGGAAGGAAGCAAGGAGAATATCAAGATTGCTCAGAGTGCCCTCTATCCATCCATCAACCTGAATGGTAGCTTAGGTACCAACTATTATTCCACCTTGAACCGCTCTTTCAGCCAGCAGTTGGGTGATAACTTCAGCCGTTATGTGGGCATCAGCCTCAACATTCCCATTTTCAACCGTTTTGCTACCCGCAACCGCGTACGCTCGGCCAAGTTGCAGCGCGATAATTATGCCTTGCAATTGGAGAATGCGAAGAAAACGCTCTACAAGGAGATTCAACAGGCTTGGTACAATGCCACAGCAGCACAGAGCAAATATGCCAGCAGTGAAGCTGCCGCTGAAGCCAGTCAGGCTTCTTTCGAGCTCACCAGCAAGAAGTATGAGAATGGCACAGCTACCGCTGTGGCTTACAACGAAGCGAAGCAGAACCTGATGAAGGCACAGAGCGATGAGCTGCAAGCGAAATATGAATACATTTTCCGTTCGAAGATTCTGGACTTCTATAAAGGGATTGAAATTGAATGATTTTCATTCGTTATTGTCCACTATTTCATTCTCTTCAGCAGTTTCTGTGCTTCTTCGCTATCCAGCAATTCAGGATTGATGTGTGACGACTTGATGAGGGTGGTAAGCCTTTGGTGCCACTCTACATCGCGCCACATGCCCACAAACTGGGGAGCACAGAAATTGCTGGTGGCTATGCCAACCCACTGACCTGTGGCAGCAGCTTCCTTGACACCCATCTCGCAAAGCTCCTTCACCCAATCCCAATTGAGCATGGGCCAATCCTTATAGTCGATAATGCCCCAGCACTCGGTGGTAATGAGCGGTTTGCCAATATTTCGGGCTGTTTCTGCCATCGCCCCTATCTGCTTCACCAGCATACCACTCCAATACTCGGGTTTCTCCCTGTAGATGCGTTCCGCATTGGCTTGCACATGCTTATAAGCCTGTGGGTCAAAGCGCCCGTTCTTATATTCAATGGCTTTCAGAAACTCGCCTTGATTCTGGTTGGCCATCCTGATGTGATGTTCCACCAAGTCGAAATAGCTCAGGTCGTTCTTGAATCGCCAAAGGTCTTGCGAATCGGTAGAGAATACCAAAGGCATATCTGGATAAGCCTCCCTCACCAAGGCAATGGCTTTCTGCATCCACTCCATCGACTCAGGCGCATCCCACTGCCCCCAATACACCTTTGGATAAAGCTCATGGAAGAAAGGAGCCCAGATGTCGCCTGGCCACTCGTTGCAAAGATCCACATAGAGGATTTTGTCGAGCAAGCCTGCATCCTCTATGGTTTTCAAGGTGTTAATCCATCGCTGAGCCATTATCTCAGGGGTGGTGATGGTCATTTCCTGATGGGTGGTGTCTGTGCGATACCAAGAAGACAACCCCACCTTCACATCGCGCTCTCCACACTTGCGGATAAACTCATTGAGGGCTGGTTGAACCTGCACCTTGATACGGTCTGGACTACCCCAATCCTGCTGATTCCACACCTCATCGAGCACCCACTCCCTTTGTGGATCCACTCCCACCAGATGCGGATAGGCCTCAATGCGTACGGCATTATAACCTCGCTCCGTCAATTCATCGAGTGCCAAATCCCAATCCTCGAAGCCAGCCCCAGGCCAGCGACGCTCCAACCAAGAGAAGTCCCACATGGTGATGGCGCGTGGATGCACTTCCTCATTCTGCCCACTCTGTTGGCATCCCCAGCAACACACAGCGACGATGATCAGCAAAAAATGATGTACCTTCAGCATAGTTTTCACATTATATTTTCGCAAAGATAATCATTTTCTCACTAATTATTGGAGATTTTATGGCAAATGTTTATTTTTGTGAACAATTTTTAAATCTTACAGACCATGAGAAAAAACTTTCTATTCTGGGTTTTGTTAGTGTTGTCGCTCACAGCCTGCAACCAACAGCAGGAAGACAACTCGCTGAAACTGATTGACGCAGTGGACTTCTCACACGTAAAAATCAACGACAGTTTTTGGTCAACCATCTTGCAGAAGCATGTAAGTGCCACCATCCCCGTGTGCATCGACCAGATTGAGAATCAGACGGGTCGCATACAGAACTTCGAGAATGCCGCCAAGCGGCAGGGCGAGCATTCGGGCATCTATTTCGATGATTCTGACGTGTATAAAGCTTTGGAGGGTATGGCCTATACCTTGATCAACAACCCCGACCCTGCCTTGGAGCAGAAAGCCGACGAGTGGATTGACAAGTTTGCTGCTGCCCAAGAGCCTGATGGCTACATCAACACCTTCTATACCTTGACAGGTCTTGAAAACCGTTGGACCAACATGGTGAAGCACGAGATGTATTGTGCAGGCCACATGATCGAGGCAGCAGTGGCTTACTATCAGGCCACAGGCAAGCGCAAGCTCTTGGACGTGAGCGAACGCATGGTTGCCCACATGATGAGCATTTTCGGTCCTGACAAACGCCACTGGGTGCCTGGACATGAGGAGATTGAGTTGGCACTGGTGAAGCTCTACAAAGTGACAGGCAAGCAGGAATACCTGGATTTCTCCGACTGGCTACTGAACGAACGTGGACATGGCTATGGCTCTACAGGTGGCAACGGCAACTGGAATGCCGAATACTTCCAAGACAATATGCCTGTGAAAGAGATGAGCAGTATCACAGGACATGCCGTGCGCAGCATGTATCTCTATTGCGGCATGGCTGATGTGGCTGCCTTGAAAGGCGACACAGCCTATATAGCTGCCCTGCATCGCCTGTGGGATGATGTGGTGCTCCGCAACATGTATGTGATGGGAGGCATCGGATCGAGTGCCGACAATGAAGGCTTCACTGAAGATTACGACCTGCCTAACTTAGAGGCCTATTGCGAGACCTGCGCCTCTGTGGGTATGGTGCTCTGGAACTGGCGCATGAACCAGTTTACGGGCGACACCAAGTATATCGACGTGCTTGAACGTTCGCTTTACAATGGTGTGTTGGCTGGCATCTCTGCCGAGGGCGACAGGTTCTTCTACGTGAATCCATTGGAGTCGAAGGGTGACCACCATCGTCAGGCTTGGTATGGATGTGCCTGCTGCCCCAGTCAGGTTTCAAGGTTCATCCCCTCTATCGGCAATTATATCTATGGAGTGAGCAAGCAAGCCATTTGGATAAATCTGTTCATCGGCAACCAAGCCGTATTGCCTACCCCGCAAGGCGATGTTCCTATGGGAATCGAGACGAACATGCCTTGGGGTGGCGATGTGAAGGTTACGGTGGGCAAGGACTACAAAGGCGAGATTCGCCTGCGCATTCCTGAGTGGGTCAACGAGTATCAATTGCAAGTAAATGGCAAGGATGCTGATGTTACCATCGATAAAGGTTATGCTGTCATGAAGGGCTCTTGGAAAGCTGGCGATGCTATCTCTCTCAGCATGCCAATAGAGACCAAGATGGTGGCTGCCGACCCACGAGTGAAGGCCGATGTAGGTAAACGTGCCATCATGCGTGGTCCATTGGTGTTCTGCGCTGAAGAGGTGGACAATCCTCAGAACTATGACCTGATGAAGTTGGACAACGCTACGCAATTCACCGCTTCGTACAATGCCAACCTGTTGAATGGCATCGAGCAGATTCAGGTGAAGCAAGGCGACAACGCTTTCTCGCTCATCCCTTACTTTGCTTGGGATAATAGAGAAGCTGGCAGGATGAAGGTTTGGATTGACTATAATGATTGACACACTCCCCCGCCCTAACGGGCACCCCCTCTAACTAAGAGGGGGAGTTTATTTGGAATTTTAAACTAAAAACAATAAGAACATGAAGAAAGTATTTATCTTGATGGCAATGGCATGCTTAGGCATGACAGCCAATGCACAAATGAGGCGTAATCCAACTCCAAACGATACGCTGAAGTCTGTTACCGTGAACGCTGACAAGAGCGTCACATTCCGCATTTATGCCCCTGAGGCAAAAACCGTTTCATTAGGTGGCGACCTCGCTGGCTATGCCGACATCATCCCTGCTCCTAAGTTTGTGAAGCAAGCCAATGGCGTGTGGGAGGCAAAGGCCAATACAGTGGATGCAAAGGGTGGTACCTTCCGCTACAACTTCGTGGTGGATGGCGTACGCGTAAACGACCCTAAGGCAGCTGCAACAGCCGACCTCACAGCCGTAGTGAACATCGACCCTGAAGGCAATGGCTTCTGGTCGATGAAGGAGGATGTGCCTCATGGCGCTGTGGCTACTGTGTATTACAAATCATCTACCTTCAACACCACCCGCAGATGCCACATCTGGACACCTGCCGGCTATGAGAAGGGCAACCAGAAACTGCCTGTGCTCTACCTGATTCATGGTGGTGGCGACAATGATTATGCTTGGCCTAACGTGGGTAGTGCTGGCAACATCATGGACAACCTGTTGGCTGAAGGCAAGATTGTGCCGATGATTGTGGTGATGCCTAATGGAAGCGTGGATACCGACAAGTTTACCGATGATATGATGAACGACTTGGTTCCTTACGTTGAGAGCCACTACAATGTCTATACCGACAAGGATCACCGCGCGTTGGCTGGCTTGTCAATGGGTGGCTTGGAAACCCTGAACGTTTCTCTGCTGCACTACAAGAGCTTCGCCTACGTATTCCCATTGAGCACAGGTTGGTTTACCACCAACAAGGAACTCTACGCCAAGTGGGAGCCCTACCTGAAGGAACATGCTGCTGAAATGAACAAGAACTTCAAGCTGTATAAGTTCTATATGGGTGGTGAGGAAGACATCGCTTATGGTAACTGCGTAAGCACCCGTGAAGCATTCACCAAGGCAGGTGTGAAGCACGAGTATTCTTCCATGCCTGGTGGACATACCTGGCACGTTTGGCGCCACAACCTGCACGATTTTGCACCATTGTTGTTTAAATAATCCTTTTTAGGGGGCGTTGATTCGCCCCCTCATTCTTTTTACCATGAGAACAAACCTTACATCGCAAATCACGTTGAATCACGTGAATGCCAGTTATTACAAGCCCAAGAATGCTTTCGAGCAATCCAAGCTGACCCGACTGGAAAAGATTCCTACCTTTATCTATGAGCATGCCGAAGAGGCATCACGGCAAATTGCACAGGAGATTGCAGAAACAATCAGGCAAAAAGAGGCTGCCTACAAGCCCTGTGTGATGGTGCTCACGGGTGGTGCCACCCCCAGACAACTGTATGCCGAGCTGGTTCGCCTGCATCGTGAAGAAGGACTTAGTTTCCGCAATGTCATCGTGTTCAACCTCTATGAGTTCTACCCATTAGACGAGGATGCAACGACCAGCAACTTGAAAGCCCTGAAAGATATGCTGCTCGATCATGTAGATATTGATCCTGCCCGCATCTTCTCGCCTTCAGGCACCATCAGTCAGAACGACATCTTCAACTTCTGTGAAGACTATGAGCGCAAGGTTCAGGAGGCAGGAGGCATCGACATCTGTCTGTTGGGCATCGGCCGCTTGGGCAACATTGCCTTCAACGAGCCAGGTTCTCGCGCCAACTCCACCACACGCCTGATTCTGCTGGATGCCGACTCTCGAGCCGAGGCTGCCCGCTCGTTTGGCAACAATCCTCCTGTCAGCTCCATCACGATGGGTATCCACACCATCCTGTCAGCCAAGAAGATCTACCTCATGGCATGGGGTGAGGACAAGGCGAAGATGATTAAGGAATGTGTGGAGGGAGAAATCACCAACAATATCCCTGCATCGTTCCTGCAGAATCACAACAATACGCATGTGGTGGTGGATCTCTCTGCCGCTACCTTCCTCACGCGCATCCACCATCCTTGGCTGGTGACTACCTGCGAGTGGACCGACAAACTGATTCGCAGTGCCATTGTGTGGCTTTGCCAGAAAACAGGAAAGCCCATCCTAAAGCTCACCAATAAGGATTACAACGAAAAAGGACTGAGTGAACTGCTGGCTATTTATGGCTCTGCCTACAATGTCAACATTAAGATTTTCAACGATCTGCAGCACACCATCACAGGGTGGCCTGGAGGCAAGCCGAATGCCGACGACACTTATCGCCCTGAACGCGCCTTGCCCTACCCCAAGCGGGTATTGGTGTTCTCGCCCCACCCCGACGATGATGTGATTTCCATGGGAGGCACCATTCGCCGACTGGTGGAACAGGGTCATGAGGTGCATGTGGCCTACCAAACCAGCGGAAACATCGCCGTGGGCAACGAGGAAGTGGATCGCTTCCTGCATTTCATCTATGGCTTCAACAAGATGTTCGGCATCCCTGAAAAAGAGGTAACCGCACAGAAATGCCTTGAAATCCTACATGCCATCCAACAGCAGAAAGATGGCGACCCAGACACAGCTGATACGCTGGCTGTCAAGGCGTTGATTCGCCGTGGCGAAGCTCGTTTGGCATGCCATTACAATAAGATACCTTTGGCTCAGGTGCATTTCCTGAACCTGCCGTTCTACGAAACTGGCAAGATTCAGAAGAACCCATTGGGTGAGGCTGATGTGGAGATTGTACAGAAGTTGCTGCAGGAGATTCAACCCCATCAGATTTTCGTGGCAGGCGACCTGGCCGACCCACATGGCACCCATCGCGTTTGCACCAATGCCGTACTGGCTGCCATCGACCTTGAGAAAGAGGCTCATGCCGAATGGTTGAAAGATTGCCGCATCTGGATGTATCGTGGTGCCTGGGCAGAATGGGAAATCGAGGACATCGAGATGGCTGTTCCCATCAGTCCGGAAGAGCTGAGGGCGAAGCGCAACTCCATCCTGCGCCATCAGAGTCAGATGGAATCCGCCCCCTTCCTCGGCAATGATGAACGCCTGTTCTGGCAACGCAGTGAAGACCGTAACCGCAACACCGCCAGCATCTACGACAAGCTCGGCTTAGCTTGCTACGAAGCCATGGAAGCGTTTGTGGAGTACATACCCATTTGATAATGAAGAATGTAGAATGAAGAATGTTGAATTTTAGCCCCGTTTAGTGTAGGGTGTTAAAAAAAAGGAGATAAGATTTGCATGCAATTTATGACGCTGAAAGTGTGAATAAGCGAGAGGAGAGCCAAGCTTTCTTGAGCTATCCCAAGCGTGAGCGATTTGCGATAGAAAACATCCCAAACTTGGAATCGTGTTTTGCAGGTAATTTATGACGCAGAAAGCGTCCCAAACTTGGAATCGTTTCTTGTATGTAATTTATGACGCTGAAAGCGTCACCGTTCAATAGCCGTGGGTGCCGGCAACGCCGGTACCTACGGATAGTTCGGATAAATTAAAAAAAACGACGCTGAAAGCGTCGCCCAGCATCATGTTGGGGCACTCTTTCAGAGTGCAATTATAGATGGACATCGTATTCCGCAGGTTCTACGAACCCGCGGCTATGAATAGGGTGACGCTTCCAGCGTCAAATATTAAAAAACAGAACAGCCGCTAACCTAGCGGCCATTGAATGGGATGATGCTTTCTATCGCAAATCGTTTTTTGAACACCCTACCCGTTAGGGGATGATGAACAAAATAGAGAACTAATAAAGAGCCCCATTAGGGGCGAAAGTACACAGGCAGGGGTGGAGCGATAGCGAAACCCCTGTATAAAGGAATTTATTAACAAAAGCCCTGTAATGGCGACATAAATATTTGATTATGAGAAAACTATTACTATCATTAACCCTCTACCTCTTTGCAGGCAGCTTGTTCGCCCAAGAGATGGTCAACACCAGAAGAGCAAGAATTGTCTCTCCTGAGATAACAAAAGACAGTATCACCTTCCGCCTTCGTGCCGAATATGCCACCACCGTCAGCCTGACAGGTTCCTGGCAAGCCCGAGGTGAATTCCCCATCGCCATGAAGCGCGATGCCAACTTAGTGTGGAACGTTACCATTCCCAACCCCAAACCCGACTTGTATTACTACACCTTCAACGTGGACGGCACCAGCGTATGCGACCCAGCCAACACCTCTACCGATCGTGACGGCACCACCTATCGCAGCATCTTCCTCATCGATGGCGACCTCTCACGCCATTACAAGGATGCCGCCGTTCGTGGCAATGTATCCGCAATATGGTATGATTCTCCTACCATTGGAGCAAAACGCAAGATGATGGTCTATACCCCTGCGGGTTATGACGACAACAAGAAAGCCAAATACCCCGTGCTCTATCTGCTGCATGGAGGTGGGGGCGACGAGGAAGCCTGGCTCTCATTGGGTCGTGCTGCACAGATTCTCGACAACCTCATTGCCGAGGGCAAAGCTGTGCCCATGCTGATTGTAATGCCCAATGGCAATTCCAACCAGATTCAATCGCACATCAACGACATCCCTGGGCAGGAGGCTTCTACGCTGATGCAGAACGACATCCAGTCGGATTTGTATGTCACCAGCCTCATCAAGGACATCATTCCCTACATCGACAGCCACTACCGCACCATCGCCAAGAAAGAGGGTCGCGCCATCTCAGGCTTATCGATGGGCGGAGGCCATACCCTGCGCACCAACTACCTCTTCCCTGGCTATTTCAACTACATCTGTCCGCAGAGCACAGGTGCCCATCCACACAACCAGAAGACCACTTCCTACGCTTTCGATGAAGACACCTTATATAAATACTTGGAAGGCATCAAGAAAGCAGGATATAAACTGTTTTGGCTGGGTTGTGGTGATGTGGATCCTTGGTTCGCTGAAGCACAGGAACTCGACAGACTCCTCACGCAACATGGCATGCCACATACATTCTATGTAACGGGTGGCGGTCACGAATGGAAGAACTGGCGTCACTACCTCGATACTTTTGCCCCACTATTATTTAAATAGTATCGGGAAACTTAATACAACTTCTCATATCCTACCCTTTACCATCGACTGTTAAAGGGTAGGATATTTTTGCTGTTTAGAAAAAGTACAGATTAGTGTTTAAAAAGAGTACAAATCTGTCTAAAAATGGATGTAATTTTGCAGCAGAATTAAAAACGAATGCATTATGAAAAAGTTATTGTTCTGTTTAGCAATGTTGGGCTTCTCACTTGGCTTGAAAGCTCAGAGTGATGTGGTGACAAGAGAAACCCGAATTTATTCCATCATTGGCAAGGACACCTTGCGTGTGGATGCCTACATTAATCCAAAGGCTGAAGTGAAACCCGAGGGACGTCCTGTACTTATGTATATTCATGGAGGTGGTTGGACAATGGGTAGCCGTGTGAACGCTGCTCAAGAAATATATTGCCGTTATATGGCTGAACGCGGATGGTTGGCACTCTCCATCGACTACCGACTGGCTGGTGTAAGCGTTAGTCCCGGCGGAACGGTGCAGAAGCTCAGCGACCTGGTGGGCAGCAATATGATTGCTGCAAAGACTGCCTGTAGTGATGTGGTGGATGCCACCAATTTCGTATTGCAGCAGAAAGACTGGAAAGCAGACCCCAACAAGTTCTGCTTAGCCGGTGGTAGCGCTGGTGCCATTGCCTCTCTGCAAACCGTGTATGATGCCTGCAATGAGGAGGAATACACCCTACGCTTGCCAAAAGGGTTTGCCTATGCAGGAGCAATCTCGCAAGCTGGCTGTATTTTGATTGAGTCAGGACAGCAGAGACTCACTTGGAAGAAGAAACCTTGCCCTATGATGCTCATCCACGGAACCGAAGACAATGCAATGCCACTGGGTGTGCTTGAACTTGATTGCCGATTCATTGGAACAGAGCCTATCGCCGACCAGTTAGAGGAGATGGGAGTGCCGTACTGGAAATGGATTGAACGTGGAGCAGACCATGTGATGGCGATGCGTACACTGACCATCTATTTGGAGGAGCAATATCATTTCCTGCGTGATTTCGTTGAGAACGGCCAACAGACTTCCATCATCACTGAGTCCAAAGAAAAAGTGCCTGCTAACATGTCGTCTGTTGATGCCATGATACAGTATGTACCTTTCTACATCCTGGGCTATGGTCAGTATCTCGAGCAGATGGATTGGAACAATATAAAGAAGCCTGAGAGCATTGTTTTCTAAACTAACATTAATCCAATAGTTTTCTTAATAATTATTTGTCCCAAAAGGATAATTGTCGTATCTTTGCATATTCGATTATTCTTTTTGGAACATTATGAAACAACTATACCAACAAGTTACTACCGCAGAAATGGCAATAACTCCAGCTACAGCCAGCATGGACAACTCGTTGCGTCTGATGGATAACATCGATGAGCCATTTACGCTTCAAGATGATGAGCGAAAGAGCTTTCTGAACCGTCCCATACAATATGTGTCAGCCATGTCTTTAATGGTGTGCCTGCAAGGAGTCACCAAGGTGAACATCGGTTTGCAACCCTACGAGATGCGAGCCAATGATTCCCTATTTCTCAAGAGCGGCATCATTTGTGAGGTAACAGACATGAGTGAAGATGCATTGTTCTTTTCTATCATCTTAGACGAATCATTTTACTACCCTATTTTCAGCCACTTGGATTTGTCGGTGCTGCAACGTGCCTTAATCAGGCAACCCATTTGCAACTTAGGGAAGGAAAAAGCAGATGAGTGCTTAACTGCCTACCGACAGCTCAAGAAACGTTTGCTGGATGAACAAAAGGAAGTGTTACATCATGATATCTTGAAAGGATACCTGCAAGTGTTGTTATTTAATGTCTACGCCGTATATTTGCAGCAAGACCTCTTGGAAGTGGTGAAACCTACCCGTCAGCAAGAGCTCTTCAATCGTTTTATGGAGCAGTTGCAGCAAGATTATCGCAAGGAACGCAACATCAAACATTATGCTGAAAAGCTATGCGTTACTCCTGCTTATTTATCACGTGTAGTGTTGGCACAGAGCGGTCTTACTGCCAGTGAGCATATTGACAATTTCATCATTGCTGAGGCAAAGCAACTAATTCGAAGCAGACAATACACCATCTTGCAAGTAAGCGAGATGCTCAATTTCACCAGTCAATCGTTCTTTGGCAGATATTTTAAGAACCACACGGGCTACACCCCTTTGTCTTTTCAGCAATTGACATAATTATGTGTTTTGTGGCAGAAAAGAGCAGGAGTGTGAGAGATTGGGACAAGTATGTTAATTGAGAAATGTATATCTTTGCAACAAATTAA
>CACZRQ010000132.1 GCA_902783615.1 uncultured Bacteroidales bacterium
ATTGACGATTGACTATTGACGATTGACTATTGACTATTATGAAGCTATTTGACGTATATCCGCTTTTTGATGTTAACATCGTGAAGGGAAAAGGTTGCCATGTATGGGATGACCAAGGCAACGAGTATCTGGATTTATATGGAGGACATGCCGTGATATCCATCGGACATGCCCATCCCCATTATGTGGAGAGTATCAGCAAGCAGGTGGCCACATTGGGATTCTATTCCAACTCAGTGATCAACACCCTGCAACAGCAATTGGCAGAGCGACTGGGGAAGATCTGTGGCTATGAAGACTATAGTCTGTTTCTGATTAACAGTGGCGCCGAAGCCAATGAGAATGCCCTGAAATTGGCTTCTTTCCATACTGGCAGAACTCGTGTTGTGTCGTTCAACAAGGCTTTCCACGGACGCACCTCATTGGCAGTAGAGGCTACCGACAATCCGAAGATCATCGCCCCCATCAATGCCAACGGGCACATTACTTACCTGCCACTGAATGACATCGAAGCGATGCAGGCAGAGCTGGCAAAGGGTGATGTGTGTGCAGTCATCATCGAAGGCATTCAAGGCGTGGGAGGCATCCGCATTCCATCTACCGAATTCCTGCTTGCCCTGCGAGAGGCTTGCACGAAATATGGCACCATACTTATCTTAGACGAGATACAGAGTGGCTATGGCAGAACAGGCAAGTTCTTTGCCCATCAACACAGTGGCATACGTCCCGACATGATTACAGTGGCCAAAGGCATCGGCAACGGCTTCCCTATGGCTGGCGTGCTGATTAGTCCTATGTTTACACCCATTTATGGTCAGTTGGGCACCACCTTCGGAGGTAACCACTTGGCTTGCAGCGCAGCGTTGGCTGTACTCGATGTGTTCGAACAAGAACATTTGATAGAGAATGCAGCCCAGGTGGGAGCATATCTGTTGGAAGAGCTGAAGCAAATCAAGAGCATCAAGGAGGTGAGAGGCTTGGGTCTGATGATTGGTTTGGAATTTGAGGAGCCTATCAAGGAGTTGCGTCTGCGCCTGCTCCATGAACAGCATGTATTCACAGGTGCCAGTGGCACGAACGTTCTTCGTTTGTTACCACCTCTTTGCCTGAGTATGGAGGAAGCGGCAGCGTTTATCAAACGACTCAAAGCCTGCCTGTAAATTATTCATTATTCAATACTCAATGAAATGAAAGTAGCAATTATTGGAGTAGGAAATATGGGTGGTGCAGTCTGCGAAGGACTGTTCAACAAAGGATGGGATGCCCAGTTTCAGATTATGGCATCGGATGCCTCCCTGGAAAAACTGGAGATGTTGAAAGGCAAATATCCCAAACTTGACATCACCACCAACAACCAGCAGGCAGCAGAAGGTGCCGAACTTGTCATTGTAGCCGTTAAGCCCTGGTTAGTGAAACCAGTAGTAGAAAGTTTAGGTATGTCTGAAAAGCAGATTTATGTGTCAATCGCTGCTGGGGTGGATTTCTCCCAGCTGCAGAGCTACACCCAACTGGTTGGCCAACCCATGTATCGGGTGATTCCCAATACGGCGATTAGCGACCAGCAGAGCATGACTTTGATTTGCAAGTGCAACACCACTCCTGAGCAGGACAACCTGATTAACAAGCTGTTTGGTAGTTTGGGAAGTGTATTGTTCATCCCAGAGAGCAAGATGGCTGCTGGCACAGCAATCTCTTCGTGTGGCATTGCTTACGCATTGAAATACATACAAGCCAGCATTCAGGCAGGCATCGAATTGGGACTTACGGCGCAGGAATCACGACAGCTTACCCTGCAGACTCTTGTAGGTGCCACCACCCTGCTCGATGCACATGGGCAACATCCAGCCATCGAGATTGAAAAGGTCTGCACACCTGGAGGCCTTACCATCAAGGGCATTAACCAATTGGAACATGATGGCTTTACCTCTGCCGTCATCAATGCCATGAAAGCATCTCTATAAGGGATTATCTCCCTTATGGATGCTTGAATGTCATATCAGTTCCGGGCTGATTCTTGAGTGTCAAGGCAATCTTGCGTTGGTTAACCTTCACTTTGCCTGAAAGAAGTTCGGGCAAATTATAGCTCATCATCTGGTCTTTATAGAATTTATACGGATGACGTTGTGGCAACAAGAAAGGCTTGGATGCCTTGCCTTGGTCATCTATGTAGGTGATGTAGGGACGTGAGTAATAGCCGTCAATCCTTCTACTGCTAAACACCATCCAATGCGAGTTGCTTCCCCAAGAGTGGTAGGCATCAGCGCGTTCGCTATTGGCATCATCCAATGCCTTTATCTCTCCTGAAGTCAAGTCAATGATATAGAGGTCAGCATCTTTCTTGGTAGCAGGGAAATTGCCAAATTGAGTCAAACATACCACCATCCAGTGTCCATCGGGAGAGATGCGGGGATGGGCCACACTCATGCCTGTCGTCTTGGCATTGAACAGCGTATCAACTTTTGTACCTATGGTTGCCTTTTCGGCATCAAAATCCACACGGCAAAGGCTGTATTTCAGCTTATCAATATGATGTTCAACGGTATCAATCGCCTCAGCAGTACAATAATATAGGCTCTTGCCATCGGGCGAAAAAGTAGGAAAAGTCTCGTAGGCTGCCTTAGAAGACAACTGTTCATTGGTGAAAGCCTGCATGTTTTCCATATCATACACCACCACATCCGACTCGGTATCATACACCTCCACCCTGTCTTGCGAATGGTAGTAATAACTCTGCCAAGTGAAATTGACGGATGCCACGACGTACTTGCCACCCGGATGCCAGAAAGGATACTGCATATTGCCTATGGTTGCATCCGTTTTGGTATTCAGCTTCTTCACCTGCCCACTCTCAATGAGAGCGGTACCTGCTGCTTTCGCACGGCTATGGAAAATGAACTTTTCCGGGTCACGGCTGTTGAATGTATGGCAATTCACACAGCCATAGTCTGTCAGCTTGTTCTCAAATATCGGACTTTCTTCAAAGTTCTCCAGATTGCGCTGGTAAATGCCCATGTGGTTCCACTGCTCGTAGGGAGGAATCAGACGATAAGCCAGATAAGGATCAATCGGCTCAGCCTCCACATGGATGGTCTTTTCAGGATAGGCACACCATCCACTCGCCTCTTTCTTGGCAATAGTCAAAGTAATGTCGGCACCAGCATTCTTCTCCAACAGATCATGCCATTTGCCCACAGGAACATCGAAATCCCCATCTTTGGCATGGATAGTCATCTCAGTAGTGCCTCCCTTGATTACCAAGGCATAATCGCCATTACCATCATGGACCGAACAGTTCAGCGGAGCCATATTCACAGGGATGGTCACTCCGTCATAATCGGGAAAGACCTCTATCTGTTCATTCACTTGCGTAGATATGTTGATGTTTCCCCCACTGCAAGCAGTCAACAAGAGCAAGCCCAAAAACCATATTTTCGTTTTCATAATCATCTTATCCAAGCATATAATAATACCAGAACGTATGTCTATAAGCTGCCAACACAGCTGGCATATTCTGTCCATTTCGCCTTGCCTCCAAAGCCAGTTGGCGAAACTGTTGGAAACGTTGCATCGTGGCATCCGTCACGCCGTGAGAGGTGCAATAAGCAGGATCATTTTCTGCGTATGTCACAATGGCCTCCTGTACCAAGGAAGGCAATGATAAATGGGCAGATTCAGCTGTTATCTGCTCCACCAACGACTTAACACCTGCCATATTCTTTTCGAGCATCAGCATGGCGAAGGCATATTCCAACGCAGGATTATCGTTAGTGCCAGTACCGATTACGTGGAACAAGTCATTCATAATGCCATCCACCACCACAAAATCATGTTGCGGTTCTGGCAGGTCACGACGCTTCATACCCAACTCAGGGTCATTGGTCACAGCTTCATCGTTATAGAGGAATCTCCTCATGCCTGTGGCCCACTCCCTATAGAATTTGGTTTTCTCCAATCGTGTGATATATTTTTCAGCCACATCATAGTCGCCATAAATGAGTCGTTCTTTCACCAAAAGCTTCAACATAGATGGGTTGCCATCATCAGTGGCAATCATGGTGCCAAACGACAGACAGAGTGCCTCGCTAACCACACCCATGTGGTAATAGAGGTGGCTAAACAGCACATTCACATCCTTATGAGCCTGATAGGTACCTAATAAACTCTGTGCTCCCTTTTGGGGGAATTTGAAGAGGTCGGTCATCAGTCGGCCTTCGTGTGAGAGTGCCAGATTGAGACAATTCAGATGCAAGTAGTTGCTTGTATTCAGGTGGTTGTTTGAGATGATACCTTGCCAATCCTCATGGTTGATGCAGTTCATCAACTCGGCAAGGGTACGGAAATCATGATTGATGTGCTTTTCCGATTGCACATAGATGAAAAAGCCTGATGCAATGAACAATAGCATACTAAGGCAGATTTGCAGAAGTGGTTTTAGGGAATAGCGTCCAAGTAGCCAAGCCAACAGCATGGCAACAGGCATCAAGAGCCAAGAAAGGCTGAGCCACCAACCGGGCTCTACATAATAATCGCAATAGCCTTTCACCCACAGGGCATATTCAAAGCCAACAAGCTTGCCTGTGTAAACAGCCCATGTGG
>CACZRQ010000133.1 GCA_902783615.1 uncultured Bacteroidales bacterium
AAAAACAAAATGGAGGCCCATTCGTCTATCGGCTAGGACGAGAGATTTTCATTCTCTAAAGAGCAGTTCGACTCTGCTATGGGCTACAAAGGAAATAAAAATAGTAATAAACAATTTAAAAGATTAGTCGAGATGGCAAATCATAAATCAGCACTGAAGAGAATCAGACAGTCAGAGAAGAGAAGACTGCACAACAGATATTATGGCAAGACCATGAGAAATGCTGTTCGCAAGCTTCGCGCAACTACCAACAAGGATGAGGCAGCAGCTATGTTGCCAAGCGTAACCAAGTTGCTTGACAAGTTGGCTAAGACACGCGTTATACACAAGAACAAGGCTAATAACCTGAAGTCAAGACTGGCTAAGTACATCAACAAGCTGGCATAAGTTGCACTGCTGTTAAGCTTTGTATTTCATTCCTATAAACAGGTTGAGTTATAATGACTCAGCCTGTATTTTTATTGCCCATTTTTTAGCGTTTTTAACACCAGGAAAAGCTTAAAAATATTTGCTTTTTCGCTCAATTATCCGTATCTTTGCACCATTATTACAAGAAGCACATTTTTAGTATGACAGAAGAAGAAAAAATCATTGGCGAGAACGAATATTCAGCCCAAAATATCCAGGTGTTGGAAGGTCTGGAGGCTGTGCGCAAGCGTCCCGCCATGTATATTGGCGACATTAGTTTCAACGGACTGCATCATTTGATCAACGAGGTGGTGGACAACTCAATCGACGAGGCGTTGGCAGGGTTCTGCGACAAGATTGAGGTGATCATCAATGAAGATAATTCGGTGACCGTGCAAGACAACGGTCGAGGTATTCCTGTAGATATGCATGAAAAGGAGCACAAGTCAGCTCTGGAAGTGGTGATGACCGTGCTGCATGCCGGTGGTAAGTTCGACAAAGGCTCTTACAAGGTGTCAGGCGGCTTGCACGGCGTGGGTGTATCGTGTGTGAACGCACTGTCGAAGAAGATGGTCTCGCAGGTGTTCCGCAACGGAAAGATATATCAGCAGGAGTATGCCTATGGCAAGCCTCTGTATGACGTGAAGGAAATTGGCACGACCGACAAGACAGGTACCCGTCAGCAGTTCTGGCCAGACGACTCCATCTTTACGGAAACGGTGTTCAACTACGACCGTGTGGCCAACCGTATGCGTGAGCTGGCATTCCTGAATGCAGGCATCACCATCGACCTATTGGACATGCGCAAAGATGCCGAGGGCAACAATCGCCACGATGTGTTCCACTCTGACGATGGCTTGAAGGAGTTTGTGCGTTACATCGACTCTTCACGCGTGCATCTGTTCAACGATGTGATTTACATCAACACCGAAAAGCAGGGCATTCCTATCGAAGTAGCTGTGATGTATAACACGGGCTTCAGCGAGAACTTGCACTCTTACGTAAACAACATCAACACCATAGAGGGTGGTACACACCTGACAGGTTTCCGCCGCGCGCTGACCCGCACCTTAAAGAAGTATGCTGAAGACAACAAGATGCTGGAGAAGGCGAAGGTGGATATCGACGGTGAGGATTTCCGCGAGGGATTGACAGCCGTCATCTCCATCAAGGTGGCCGAACCTCAGTTTGAGGGACAGACAAAGACGAAGCTGGGCAACAGCGAGGTTTCTGGTGCTGTGGATCAGGCTGTGGGCGAGGCGTTCTCCATCTATTTGGAGGAGCACCCGAAGGAATCGAAGATGATTGTGGAGAAGGTGATTCTGGCTGCGCAGGCCCGCGTGGCTGCACGCAAGGCTCGCGAAACCGTACAGCGCAAGTCGCCGATGAGTGGCGGCGGCATGCCCGGCAAGCTGGCCGACTGCTCGAGCAAGGATCCTGATGAATCGGAGCTGTTCCTGGTGGAGGGCGATTCTGCAGGTGGTTCTGCCAAGCAGGGCAGAAACCGTGCTTTCCAAGCCATCCTGCCTCTGCGCGGTAAGATTCTGAACGTGGAGAAAGCACAGTGGCACAAGGCTTTCGAGAGCGACGAGGTAAACAACATCATCCAGGCATTGGGCATCCGCTTTGGGGTGGATGGTGAAGACAGCAAGGTAGCCAATTTGGATAAGATTCGCTATAAGAAGGTGATTATCATGACCGATGCCGACGTGGATGGTTCTCACATCGACACCTTGGTGATGACATTCTTCTATCGTTATATGCCTGAGGTGATTGAGCGTGGCTATCTGTACATCGCAACTCCACCACTCTATCTCTGCACCAAGGGCAAGGTGAAAGAGTATTGCTGGACAGACCAACAGCGCCAGCGCTTCATCGACACGTATGGCGGTGGTCAGGAAGGCGCTATCCACACACAGCGCTATAAAGGTTTGGGTGAAATGAATCCTGAGCAGCTGTGGGAAACAACCATGAATCCCGAGAATCGCATGCTGAAACAGGTGGATTTGACAAATGCTACAGAGGCCGACTACATCTTCTCGATGCTGATGGGTGAAGACGTGGGGCCACGCCGTGAGTTCATCGAGCGTAATGCCACTTACGCGAACATTGATGCTTAAATAACTATTTGTACATCTTATACGCACGCTCTGGCTGAAACAGGAATGGTTTCCTGACAGCTGGAGCGCTTTTTTACAAATGAACTCTTTCACTATATTCTTTAAGGGCAGCGTTGTTCAAGCTGTCATAGTACTGCTGGTTGAAATCAACGTCCTTGCCCTTTGAAAAAGCCTTCATATCCTCTGGAGTGATGTGCATGCGGAACTTGTTGTATTCATTGAGCTGCTCCATATCGAAGATATACGATTTGTTAATATAGGCCAACTCGGCAAAATCGAAGTCCAGCACCTTCTCCACAGGAGCATCGACCAACCCTTTCTGAATATCTTCCTGCAAGGGTGTAAGCACGTCATCGGCAACATGCTTTCGGAGAAAATAGCATTGGTTGACATTATCGATGAAGACAGCATCGCCTAAAGTCTCCCAGATAGCAGGACTGGAAGTGAAAATCTTTTCATAGGAATCACGAAATGCCACAAACGGAACTAATCTAGAGAAGTCATGAAAAGTTCAGAGAACAATTTCTTCCTGCTGAACACAGCCACTTTTGAAGGTTTCTTTACATCCATAATATTTCATTTTATGTAGTTTCGTTTTTTCAGCTCAGCCACAGCATCTTCCAATTCCTGATACCATGCCTCGCCAAACTTGCGGATGAGCGGTTCTTTCAGAAACTCATAGACGCGCACATCCAATTGCTGCCCCAGCAGCACGGCGGCCTTGCACACCTCCCAGCGGTGATAGTTCAAGGCTTCGCAATCGCCCACCTGTTTGAGTCGGATGGGATAGAGATGGCACGAAAGGGGTTTGTAGAACTTCGTCTTGCCCTCGCGGAAAGCCTTCTCGATGGCGCAATAGCAGCAACCCTTCTCGTCGTAGCAGGTAAAGACACAGTCCTTGCCATTCACGATGGAAGTGACGAGCTGCCCCTCAGGGTCGGTGTAAGCCACACCCTGCTGGTTGATGACCTTACGGGCTGGGATGGAGAGCTCGTCCCAAACAATAGGCAGCACTTCCTCCAGCTGCATGATCTCATCCAAATCGACGGGTGCCCCTGCATCGCCTTCGATACAGCAGGCACCCATACAATTTTGTAAGTCGCAGACAAAGCGTTCTGTCAGCACTTCGTCGCTAATCAGTACATCTCCTATCTGGTACATTATTTGATAAGGTCGTTACCTGTCATTTCTGCAGGCTGCGGCATACCCATGATGTGGAGGATAGAAGGAGCCACATCGGCCAGCACACCATTCTCCACCTTTGCCTCCTTGTTTGCCGTAACATATACGAAAGGCACAGGGTTCAGAGAGTGAGCGGTGTTAGGAGTGCCATCTTCATTGAGGGCATGATCGGCATTGCCATGATCGGCGATGATAATCACCTCATAGTCGTTGGCCTTAGCAGCCTCAACGGTATCCTTCACACAATTGTCGATAGCCACCACAGCTTTCTCAATGGCTGGATAGATACCCGTATGACCCACCATGTCGCCGTTGGCGTAGTTCACCACGATGAAATCGTACTGCTGGGTGTTGATAGCAGCCACCAGCTTGTCTTTCACCTCGTAGGCACTCATCTCAGGCTTCAGGTCGTAGGTTGCCACCTTTGGAGAAGGCACCAGAATGCGGTCTTCATTCTCATAAGGAGCCTCACGTCCGCCATTGAAGAAGAATGTTACATGGGCATACTTCTCAGTCTCGGCAATGTGCAGCTGCTTCTTGCCGTTGTTTGACAGGTATTCGCCCAGGGTATTCTCCACATTTTCCTTGTCGAACAGGATGTGAACGCCCTTGAATGAAGCATCATAAGGAGTCATGCAGTAATACTGCAGGTCCTTGATGGTGTGCATGCCCTGCTCAGGCATATCTTGCTGAGTGAGCACAGTAGTGATCTCCTTAGCACGGTCGTTGCGGTAGTTGAAGAAGATGAACACATCGCCTTCCTTTACACGGCCATCTACGGTGCTGTTTACAATAGGCTTGATGAACTCGTCGGTCACGCCCTCGTCGTAAGACTCCTGCATAGCGCGCACCATGTCGTCGCTCTGTTTGCCTTCGCCGTTAACCAGCTGGTCGTAACCCACTTTCACACGTTCCCAACGCTTGTCGCGGTCCATGGTGTAAAAGCGGCCGATGATGGAAGCCACCACGCCGGCACTCTGCATGCAATGAGCCTCCACCTCTTCGATGAAGCCCTTACCGCTGCGAGGGTCGGTGTCACGACCATCCATCAAGCAGTGGATGAAGGTGCGACCTTCCAAGCCATATTCCTTGGCAATGTCGCAAAGCTTGAACAGGTGATCCAAAGAACTGTGCACGCCACCATTGCTGGTCAAGCCCATGATGTGCAGACCCACACCATGTTCTTTGGCATAGCTGTAAGCAGAGATAATCTCCTTGTTCTTCAGAATGCTATTGTCCTTGCAGGCACGATTGATCTTCACCAAGTCCTGATAGACGATGCGTCCGGCACCGATATTCAGGTGACCCACCTCGGAGTTACCCATCTGGCCATCGGGCAGACCCACGTTCTCACCAGAAGCCTGGAGCTGAGAGTTGGGGTAGTTGGCCAACAGATAGTCCCAGTAAGGGGTTGGGGTGCAGCTGATGACATCATCTTTCTGACGGTCGCCGATACCCCAACCATCCAATATCATTAATAACGCTTTCTTTGCCATTACTTCACGAAATCAGACATGTTCAGGAACTTAGCAGACTCAGCCAGACGGTCGAACTGCTTACCGCTGTTGGTATCTTCAATCTCGATGAAGAAGTACTTGTTGCCATTAGCATAGAACTTGTCGAAGATGTTCTTGAAGTTCATTGCACCAGAAGCACCCAGTACCATGAAGTCCTTGATGTGCAGCATCTTGATGCGGTCAGCACGCTTGGTCAGCCAAGCCACAGGATCCTGCTGGCCCATCACTGTCCAATAAACGTCGAGCTCGAAGATCACGTTTGCAGGATCGGTATTGTCCATGTAGAGGTCCTCAATGATCTGAGCACCCTGACCCATACCCATGCCAGAGAACAGGTCGCCCAGTACAGCAGCCTTGCTATCCTCGGTAACCTTAGCCATCTCCATGTTGTGGTTGTGGTAACCGAACTGGATGCCACCAGCCTTCACCACCTCACCTGATACGTTCAGCAGGTTA
>CACZRQ010000134.1 GCA_902783615.1 uncultured Bacteroidales bacterium
GCTGAGATGCAGCGTGACAAGACTGTGATGCTTGGAGGTAACTTTCTGAACAAAGCGTTAACACCACCCAAGTGGTACTATGGCACGTATAATTATTACCTCAACGTAACGATTTTCCCGTTCCTCGAGGTGGCTTATACTTGCACATTGTTTACCGCTGAGGGTTTGGGATATGCCAAGTACGGCTACTCGGGCTTCATGAACCAGGACAGATATTTCTCGTTCAGGTTGAGAGCTTTGAAAGAAGGGCAGTTCTGGAAATACATGCCGGCTGTGGTGCTGGGAACTTCTGATCCTTTCACATCGACAGGCGACAAGATAGCGAACGAAAAAGGTAACGGTTATTTCAGCCGTTTCTACATAGCAGCTACCAAGCATATCCAGATAGGCAAAGAAGAGTTGGGCGTTCATCTCGCTTACCTCTACAACAGACGAAAGGATTATCATTTGAATGGTCCGGCCGTTGGTGTAACCTACAGTCCTTCATTTCATAAACCCCTTACGCTGATTGCGGAGTACGATTCAAAGGATTTTGCCTTGGGTGCAACCTACTTGTTGCTCAACCATGTGCATTTCCAGTTTGAGATGCAACGCATGAAGTGGTTCTCAGGTGGTCTTGCTTTTAAGATTTATCTCAAGTAAGTAATTGACTGATAGAAAAATTAATATTATCAAGATGAAAGCTAAATTAATATTGTTATCTTTGGCTGTGGCTGGTTTCGCAATGTCTGCATCAGCTCAGACCCGAGAGAAATATACAAGCAATGGTGCTGATAACATCTTTATCAGTGCTAACATTGGTGGATCTACCACTTACTCTGGCAAGTCAGAAGGTAAGTTTGGTAAGATTGCTCCTCACGTGACTGTATCACTGGGTAAGTGGTTTACTCCAGTAATCGGTTTGCGTATTCAGGGTGGTCTTTGGAGAACCAACTACTATACCAACTATGCAGCAGGTGTAGTATCTGGTGGTCGCCTGGTTCCTAACAAGCAGGCTAACAATAAGGGCATGGGCGTTGTTCGTCTGGATGGTATCTACAACCTGACAAACGCTATTCTGGGTTACAACCCTGACCGCCTGTTCTCTTTGTCAGTATTCGCTGGTCCTGGTCTGACTTTCACAAAGTCGGCTAACGGCGTATTCTATGCTGATGGTAACACTAATACATACGCTCGCATCGTTCCTGGAAACAAGAGCGAGAAGTTGCGTGCTCACATCAACGGTTCTGTTGGTTTGCTGGGTAAGTTCAATGTTTCTCCTGTACTGGATATTGACATTGAGGTTCGTGGTGAAGTGGCTGATTCTTATCTGGGTGCTAAGTCAACTGCTCATGCTATTGGCGCTATCTACGCTGGTGCTGGTGTCACCTACACCATTGGTGGCAAGAAGTTTGAGAAGATGACTCAGGTTGTTGACAACTCTGCATTGAACGACGAGATCAATCGTCTGCGTCAGGAATTGTCAGAGGCTCGCAACAAGCCAGCTGAGGTTCGCACCGTTGTTGAGACTAAGACTGTTACCGAGACCAAGTTCAACAAGACTCCTATCTTCTTCAAGATTGGTAGCTCTAAGCTGGACAACTATGCTAAGGCATCCATCAAGTTGGTTGCTGAGGGTATCAAGGCACAGGGCGGTACTTACAAGGTACAGGCATACGCTGACAAGGGTACTGGTTCTGCAACCTTCAACCAGAAGCTGACTGACGCTCGTGCTCAGGCTGTTTACGATGCACTGATCGCTGAGGGCGTATCTGCTAACCAGTTGCAGATCGTTTCTCACGGTGGTGTTGACAACATGTTTGGTGACGCTGAGTCAACTCGAGTTGTTATCATGGGTGTTGAGTAATTATTAAACATCTATATCAGAGAAAAAGGGTACTCGTTTTCGGGTGCCCTTTTTCATTATTATAAGGAAATTTCACTTCTATATTCAATTTAATTCATTAATTTTGCAGTCTGAATACTATGGGAAGGATTATAGCTATAGACTATGGGCGTAAACGCACGGGCATTGCCGTGACCGATCCGTTGCAGATCATTGCCAATGGACTGGCTACAGTATCTACGGCCGAGCTGATGACATTCTTAGGCAATTACCTTGCAAAGGAACAAGTGGATGAGGTGGTGGTAGGTCTGCCCAAGCAGATGAATAACGAGTTGTCGGAGAACATGGGTAACATCACTCCGTTTGTTAACCGTTTCAAGAAACTCTATCCTGCCATACCCGTAGTGTTTGTGGATGAACGCTTCACATCCGTCCTGGCCCATCGGGCCATGATTGATGGGGGCTTGAAGAAGAAAGACCGACAGAATAAGGCGTTGGTGGATGAAATCAGTGCCACGATTATCCTGCAGTCGTATATGGAACAGAAGAATTTGAAATAGATACGATTATGATTTTACCGATTTATGTTTACGGACAACCCGTGTTGAGGAAAGTGGCTGAGGATATCACCCCCGATTATCCCAATTTGAAAGAATTGATAGCCAATATGCATGAGACCATGGACAATGCCGAGGGCGTGGGGCTGGCAGCTCCACAGATTGGCCTCCCCATCCGTGTGGTGGTGGTCAACCTCGATGTGCTTTCCGATGAGTTTCCAGAGTTCAAGGGCTATCGCAAAGCTTTCATCAATGCCCATATCCTCGATGTCAGTGGCGAGTTGGAAGACATGGAGGAGGGTTGCCTCAGTTTGCCTGGCATCCATGAGAATGTGAAACGTGCGGGCAAGATTCATGTTCAGTATCTGGATGAGGACATGCAACCCCACGATGAGATAGTTGAGGGCTATCTGGCCAGGGTGATGCAGCACGAGTTCGACCACCTGGATGGCAAGATGTTCATTGACCATATCTCTGCCTTCCGCAAGCAGATGATCCGCGGCAAGTTGGGTGCTATGCTCAAGGGTAAGGTCCATTGTGCTTATCGGGTAAAAGCAGTCAAGATTTAATATAAGATGAAACTACGCAAACTACTATTACTGATTTCATTTGTGCCAACCTTGTTGATGGCTCAAATCAATACCGACCGAGTGATGTCCATTGCCCGGAATGCATTGTATTTTGAGGATTATGTGCTGTCTATCCAGTACTTCAACCAGGTTATCAATGCCAAACCTTACCTTTATGAACCCTATTTCTATCGTGGTATGGCCAAGTTCTACCTCGATGACTATGTGGGTGCCGAGGCCGATTGCAACCAGGCCATCGATCGAAACCCCTTCGTGGTAGGTGCTTATCAAATTCGTGGTTTGGCTCGCATCCGTCAGCAGAAATTCACCGAAGCCATCCAGGATTATACTGCTGCCCTGCGCCTAGACCCTGAAAATGTGGTGCTTTGGCATAACCTCTCACTGTGTCACATGAATCAGAAAGAATATGATCAGGCCAAAGATGACCTCGACAACCTGCTTCGTGTGTCTCCCCGTTATGCTACAGCCTACTTGATGCGAGGTGAGGTGTTGCTGAATGAGAAAGACACTGTGCAGGCATTGACAGACTTCGACAAGGCCATCGAACTGGAGAAGTTTGAGCCTGGTGGATGGAGTGCCCGAGCCATCGTTAAGCTTAAGCAAGGCAAGTATGCAGATGCCGAGGCCGACTTCGACCAGGCCATCCGCCTCAGTGTGCGCAATGCCAATAATTACATCAACCGTGCTTTGGCACGTTTCCATCAGAACAACTTACGAGGTGCCATGAGTGACTACGACCTGGCCCTCGACATCGACTCTGGTAATTTCATGGGTCACTATAATCGTGGCTTGTTACGAGCTCAAGTGGGCGATGACAACCGAGCCATCGAGGATTTCGATTTTGTGTTGAACATCGATCCCGATGATATGATGGCGACCTACAATCGTGGTCTGCTGCGTTCGCAAACAGGTGATTACCGTGGCGCGATCATGGATTTCTCGAAGGTTCTCTCCGTCTATCCCGAGTTCCTGGCTGGTTATTACCAACGTGCCGAGGCTCGTAAGAAGATTGGTGATTCCCGTGGAGCACAGGCCGACGAGTTTGCCATCATGCGGGCACAGATCGACCGTCTTAACCAAACGCCAGGCAAGAACCAAACGATTGGGAATGCTGATAACAACGGTGAAGAACAGGAAGATGTGGCCAGCACTACCCGCAAGCGTAGCGACAAGAATGTGGAGAACTATCACAAGCTTGTCATTGCCGATGACACAGAGACCGATCGGACTTATGCCAACGATAGCAGGGGTAGGGTGCAGAACCGCAATGTCACCATCCGACCTGAGGAGATGTTTGTGTTTTCGTTCTACGAGCGCTCGTCTGATTTGAAGCATACCATGCATTTCTATCGTTACATTGAGGACTTGAATAGGAACAAGACATTCTATCGCGATTTGCTCATTACCAACAATGAAGCTGCGCTGAACGCCAACCAGGTAAATGCGCACTTCGCCCTCATCGACCAGCGCAGTGCCGATATTGTGGCTCGTCCCGACGATCCGATGACTCGCTTCAAACGAGGCTTGGATTTCTACCTGGTGCAGGATTTTACCAACTCGATGGACGATTTAACGCAATGTATCCTCATCGATGATACTTTCTTCCCAGCCTATTTCATGCGGGCAATAGTCAGGTTCAAACAATTTGAATATCAAACGGCTGAGAACCAGGCACAACAGTCCACCACTCCGTTGGGTGGTACCTTGCGAATGGACAGAACCGAGACCATGGATTATACCTTGGTGCGCAGAGACCTTGACAAGGTGATTGAGTTGGCGCCCGACTTTGTGTATGGTTATTACAACCGTGCCTGCCTGCTCACACAGATGAAGGAATACCGCTCTGCCATCAGCGATTACGATAAGGCCATCGAGATGAAAGCAGATTTCGCTGAGGCTTATTATAACCGTGGGCTCACCAACATCTTCTTGGGCAACAATCGTCAGGGCATCGCTGATTTGAGCAAGGCTGGCGAGCTTGGCATCGCCTCTGCCTACAATGTCATCAAGCGATTCACTGAGTAATTACAAATAAAAACTTCGTTTTATTTTGTATTTCTCTCGTTTATTCGTAATTTTGCACCCTGATTTGTTTGAATAAAAGTAAATAGAAATATGATAAAGATTACATTTCCCGATGGCTCTGTGCGTGAATACGAAAGCGGAGTAACCGGTTTGCAAATTGCTGAGAGTATCAGCTCTCGTCTGGCACAGGATGTATTGTCTTGTGGTGTGAATGGTGAAACATACGATTTGAATCGTCCAATAACCCAAGATGCCCAATTCGTGCTCTACAAGTGGGACGATGAAGAGGGTAAGCATACCTTCTGGCACACCAGTGCCCACCTCTTGGCAGAAGCCTTGCAGGAGCTCTATCCTGGCATTCAGTTCGGCTTTGGTCCTGCCATTGAAAATGGGTTCTTCTATGATGTCATGCCTAAAGATGGTGTGGTGATCAAGGAAGGTGACCTGCCTGCTATCGAAAAGAAGATGCAGGAACTGGCTGCCAAGAAAGAAGAGCTGGTGCGTCGCGAGGTATCGAAGGCAGATGCCCTGCTTCAGTTCAAGGCCGATGGCCAGCTTTATAAGTGCGAGCACATCGACCAGGACCTGGAAGACGGTACCATTTCGACCTATACTCAAGGTGCTTTCACCGACCTCTGCCGTGGTCCTCACCTCACCAATACAGGTGCCATCAAGGCCATCAAGCTCACCAGCGTCTCAGCAGCTTTCTGGCGTGGCGATGCCAACCGTGAGCAGATGACCCGCATCTATGGTATCTCTTTCCCCAAGAAGAAGCTCCTCGACGAGTATCTCGTGATGCTGGAAGAAGCCAAGAAGCGCGACCATCGTAAGATTGGCAAGGAGATGGATCTTTTCATGTTCTCCGAGACAGTAGGCAAGGGCTTGCCTATGTGGTTACCTAAGGGTGCTGCCCTGCGTCTGCGTCTGCAGGAATTTCTGCGTCGCATCCAGGCTCGCTACGATTATCAGGAGGTAATCACCCCACCAATTGGCAATAAACTGCTGTACATTACCTCTGGTCACTATGCACACTATGGCAAGGACTCCTTCCAGCCTATCCATACGCCGGAAGAGGGCGAGGAATACTTCCTCAAACCAATGAATTGCCCGCATCACTGTATGATGTATCGCAACTCACCTCGTTCTTACAAGGACCTGCCTCTGCGCATTGCTGAGTTTGGTACCGTTTGCCGTTATGAGCAGAGTGGCGAGTTGCATGGCCTCACCCGTGTGCGTAGCTTCACACAGGACGATGCCCACATCTTCTGCCGTCCCGACCAGGTGAAGGATGAGTTCCTTCGTGTGATGGACATCATCTCCATCGTGTTCAAGTCGATGGACTTCCAGAACTTCGAGGCTCAGATTTCCCTGCGCGATCCTAACGACCACGAGAAGTACATTGGTACCGATGAGAATTGGGAACGTGCAGAACGTGCCATCGTTGAGGCTTGCCAAGAGAAAGGTCTGCCAGCAAAGGTGGAATATGGTGAGGCGGCATTCTATGGCCCTAAACTCGACTTCATGGTGAAAGATGCCCTCGGCCGCAAGTGGCAACTGGGTACCATCCAGGTGGCCTACAACCTGCCTGAGCGTTTCGACCTGACTTATATTGGTGCCGACAACGAGAAGCA
>CACZRQ010000135.1 GCA_902783615.1 uncultured Bacteroidales bacterium
AGCATGTCGAGACTCGCCATGATGGAATTTTCTATTTCCTGTACATCGCCACTCATGCGGGCAATGATGTCGCCTTTTCGCTCTTCGCTGAAGAAGCCTAAAGGCAGGGAGTTGATTTTCTGATAAAGCTGGTTGCGGATATCCCTAACCACACCAGTCCTTACAGGCACAATCGTAGCTGACGAAAGAAAGTAGGCCCCTGTTTTGAGGAAGGTGGCGAAAGCCAGAAAGAGACCTATCACCAGCATCGTTGTGGTAGGCCCCAGACTTGCCACCATGCTCTGCACAAAGCTGTTGGCATTGTTGCTCAGCACATCACTGATGTTGCCCAAAGTCATCTCACTCCAAGGAATCCAAGCCACAGGCTCCATGGCTCCCTCTGTTTGGAAAAGAATGTTCAGAATGGGGATTATCGCCATGAAGGAGAAAATGTTGAGCAACGCACTGAGGATGTTGAACAGCACGGTGAGCACCAAGTATTTCTTATAGGGTGGTACGAATCTTTTCAGTACCTGAATAAAATCTTTCATTTCGAGCTCAGTTTTTAATCGTTGGTGCAAAGATACGGAAAAAAGAGTTGGATATGAAAAAAAAACGCTATATTTGCAAATTAGTAAATGTATAAAACCTGACTATTATGAAATTTACTGAATTAAGCAACAGCATTTTCGAGGCCGTGATAGACAACTATCACAAGACTGATAACGTGGATACACCCATCCAGAACCCCTATCCTGTAAAGAGCATAGAATTCTATCTGTATCTGAAAAATTGGATAGACACTGTGCAATGGCACTTGGAAGACATTATCCGTGATCCCAACATCGACCCCGTGGAAGCGTTGAAGATCAAGCGCAGAATCGATAAGTCGAACCAAGACCGCACCGACTTGGTAGAGCTGATTGACAGCTACTTCCTTGACAAGAACAAGGACGTACAGGTGTTGCCTGATGCGACCATCAATACAGAGAGTCCTGCTTGGGCCATCGACCGTCTGTCGATTTTGGCGCTGAAGATTTACCACATGCGTGAACAGGTGGAACGCAAAGACACCACCCCTGAGCACCATGAGGCTTGCCTGCAGAAGCTGAACATCCTGCTTGAACAACAAAAGGACTTGAGTTCTGCCATCGACCAGCTTTTGGATGACATCGAGGCTGGTAGAAAGTACATGAAGGTGTATAAGCAGATGAAGATGTACAACGACCCATCGTTGAATCCAGTACTCTACGGCCAGAAGAAATGAAACTGCTCGTTGTCAGGTTCTCGGCTTTGGGAGATGTGGCCATGACTGTGCCTGTGATCGATTCATTGGCCAAGCAATATCCTGACCTCAGCATTACGATGCTGAGCAAGGGGTTTGTGGCTCCATTGTTCGCCCACATGCCCCAGAATGTGCATTTCAAAGGCGTGAACCTGAACGACTACAAAGGACTGGGAGGACTTTATCGTTTGTATAAAGAGTTGAAACAAGAGCAGTTTGATGCCATTGCCGACATCCATGATGTGCTTCGCACGAAAGTGCTTCGTTGCTTCTTTTCTCTGGCAAGGGTAAAGACAGCCCACATCGACAAGGGCAGAAATGAGAAAAAGGCTCTGTGTAGGAACAAAGACAAACGACTGGTGCAACTAAAGACCTCTTTCCAACGTTATGCCGATGTGTTCCAGTCGCTTGGATTTCCAGTTAAGATGCAATTCCAGTCTATCTTCGAGAACAAGAAAGGAGATGTCGGTTTGTTTGATCAGTTGGCCAAGCCCACTAAGGATCAGCGATGGATAGGCATTGCCCCCTTTGCCACCCATAAGGGTAAGATTTTGCCCATAGAAACAACAGCTGAGGTAATCGACCTGCTTTGCCAAGATCATCGCAATCATCTCTTCCTGTTTGGAGGTGGTCAGCAAGAGATTGATCAGCTGAATGCATTGGCAGAGGGGAAGTCCCATGTAACAGTGGTGGCAGGACAACTGAAGATGGCTGGCGAGTTGGCACTGATGAGTCACTTGCATGTGATGGTGTCGATGGATTCTGCCAACATGCATTTGGCATCTTTGGTGGGTACTCCCGTAGTTTCGGTTTGGGGTGCCACACATCCTTTTGCAGGATTCATGGGATGGGGACAATCGGATAGTAGGGCTGTACAGAAGGATTTGGCTTGTCGCCCTTGCTCCATTTTCGGCAATAAGCCTTGCCTGAGAGGCGACTATGCCTGCCTCACCAACCTCTCAGCCCAGGAGATTGTCAGCAAAGTGAATTTCTTACTCCCTCACGAGCCATGAAAAAAATCCTCGTCAACCCCAAATATGAAGCACTGAGAAGCTACATAGAGAGCATCCCCCAACGGATGCTTCAAGAGGGCACCATATTATATAATAAGCGCAACTTCATCAAAGAGCTGGTTACGCCTGATGGCTTACACATCAATGTGAAACGCTATCGGAAGCCATTCCTCCTCAACAACATCATCTATTCTACAGGCATCCGTAAGCCAAAAGGCTTGCGAGCATACGAGTATCCCTTCATCTTAGAGAAGAAAGGCATCAGTACGCCTGAGTCCATTGCCTATATCGAGGACAGACAGCTGGGATTGTTGCAACATTGCTACTTTATCAGCATGCAGGCTCAGGGCTACAACACCCTTTATGCGCTTGGCAATGCCAAAGAGGGTACTTATGAGGCATTGGCTGAAGCCTTAGGCAACTTCACAGCCGAGATGCACAAAAAGAAAGTGCTCCACAAGGATTACTCGCCTGGCAATATATTATATAAGGTAGAAAACGGAGATTACCAGTTTACCATCGTTGACATCAACCGCATGCAGTTCGGGCCTGTGGATATGCAAACGGGATGCAAGAGCTTTGCCCGCCTGTGGGGACCTAAGCGATTCATCATTCTCATGGTAGAAGCATACGCACGCGCTCGAGGTTTCGATGTTGAGACTTGTGTGCGCGTTGCCCTTGAAGCACGCAGTCGGTTCTGGCGTGCCTATAGGAAGAAACATCCTGTGGAGTTCGACTTAGAACTATAGCTCGCTAATGAGACGTTCAATCACCTTCGGATAGAATTCATATTCCAAAGCATGCACCCTGGAGGCCAAGGTATCTGGGGTATCATCAGGTTTTACCTCACAACGATACTGCGCCACAATCTGACCTGCATCATACACCTCGCTGGTATAATGAATGGTGATGCCACTTTCCTTGTCACCACATCGCAACACATCCTCATGCACTCTGTCGCCATACATACCTTTCCCTCCATGCAATGGCAAGAGCGACGGATGGATGTTCACCATGCGATGAGGATAAGCCCGCAAGATGGAATCGGGCACCTTGGCCAAAAAACCAGCCAACACCACGAAACCTATGTGATGGGTTTGGAGCAATCCCAACACTGCCTCGCCATCCTGCCAGATCTCTTTTGAGAAATAGGCGCAAGGGATGCCTAAACTGCGAGCCCTTTGCAAGGCAAAAGCCTTCTGACTATTGGTGAGCACGAGCGACACCTTCACATCAGGACTCGACATGAAATAGCGGGCAATATTTTCGGCATTGGTGCCACTGCCTGAAGCGAGAATTGCAACGTTTGTAATCATAAAAAATCTTATTTTTGCTTCACACAACTCTTAATTTTGTGCAAAAAAACACATTTAATCTAATAAATATTTGTTTTGTAAAAGAAAAAATCATTCCTTTGCATCGCAAAAATAGTCTAAAGTGGGGAAATTTGCAAAAATTTGCATGTGTTTTTCACTTTAAAGATGTTTTGCCATTAAAGAAGATTATTATTTTACTAACTAAAAACTAAAAGTTATGACAACAGAAGAAATTTCTGCAAAAGTTTATGCTATCATTGCAGACAAGCTGGGCGTTGAGCCATCAGAAATCACCAACGAAGCAAGCTTTACTAATGATCTCGGTGCTGATTCACTGGATACAGTTGAGTTAATTATGGAGTTTGAGAAGGTTTTCGAACTGCAGATTCCAGATGAGAAGGCAGAAACTATCCAGACTGTCGGCGACGCTATCGAATACATTGAGGCTAACCTGCCTAAATAAATCCTGCTTAGCTGAAATATGGAGTTAAAAAGAGTCGTAGTAACTGGCCTGGGAATACTTTCACCACTGGGCAATTCCGTAGAGGAAACATGGGAAAACCTGTTGAAGGGTGAGAGTGGCGCAGGACCAATTACTCGTTTTGATGCTTCACTTTTCAAGACAAGAATCGCCTGTGAGGTAAAAGACTTCGATCCAAGTCTATATATTGACCGCAAAGAGGCACGTAAAATGGACATCTACACACAGTTTGCTGTGGCTGTAGCCAAGCAAGCTGTGTCAGATGCTGCCATCGACCTCGAAACAGAAGATTTGAACCGTGTGGGCGTAGTGTTCGGTGCTGGCATAGGTGGCATCCGCACTTTCGAAGACGAGATAGGCTATTACTATCAGCATCAGGACTTAGGTCCTAAATTCAATCCGTTCTTCATTCCCAAGATGATTTCGGACATTGCTGCTGGCCAGATATCTATCGTCTTCGGTTTCCATGGTCCCAACTACTCAGTGGCTTCTGCCTGCGCTACTTCTACCAATGCCATTGCCGATGCTTTCAACTTGATTCGCTTAGGTAAGGCAAACATCATGGTAACAGGTGGTTCTGAAGCTGCCATCTCAGCTGGTGGAGTGGGTGGATTCAACGCTATGCACGCTTTGACAACCCGCAATGACACACCAAAAACAGCTTCACGCCCATTCAGTGCAAGTCGTGATGGCTTCATCATGGGTGAAGGTGCTGGTTGCTTGATTCTTGAAGAGTTGGAACACGCTAAAGCCCGTGGTGCCAAGATTTATGCTGAAATCGTGGGCGAAGGCATGTCGGCCGACGCTTATCACCTGACAGCTTCTCATCCAGAAGGACTGGGAGCCATCTTGGTGATGCAAAACGCGCTTGAAGATGCTGGTCTGAAGCCAGAGGACATTGACTACATCAATGTGCATGGAACTTCAACCCCTGTGGGTGACATCTCTGAGGTAAAGGCTATTAAGCAAGTATTTGGTGAACATGCTTATAAGTTGAATATCAGCTCTACCAAGTCAATGACGGGTCACATGTTGGGTGCTGCTGGTGCCGCTGAAGCCATCTTCAGCATCCTGTCTGTAGTTAACGACATCGTTCCTCCAACCATTAATCACGAGGAAGGTGACGAAGACGAGAACATTGACTATAACTTGAACTTTACTTTCAATAAAGCGCAGAAACGCACTGTAAATACCGCCCTGTCCAATACATTTGGTTTCGGTGGTCACAATGCGTGTCTTATTGTTAGGAAATATGCAGAGTAATTTCATTTACTGGCTGCAAAAGATTTATTGGAGGGTAACGCTTCTTTTCAAACATGACAGGAAGCGTTACCTTTCATTATATCATCATCTGGGTATCATGGCCAAAGATACCCTGTACTACGATGTGGCATTGAGCCATAAATCCAAGTCTATTCATATAAACGGACGCCGCATGAACAACGAGCGTCTGGAATTCTTAGGCGATGCTGTGCTCAGCATGGTGGTGGCCGACTATCTGTTCAAGCACTATCAGCATGCCCATGAGAGTATGCTGACTTCCAGTCGTGCCAAGATAGTGAACCGTCAACATCTCAACAAAACAGCATTGGAAATGAACATTGAAAAGATGATGCGCAAAGACACCACCCTTTTCTCTCTTCAAAGCAATGTGTATGGCAATTCATTAGAAGCTTTGATTGGTGCCATCTATATGGATAGAGGTTACAAAACCAGCTATCAATACATTTATAAGCACATCATCAAAAGTCCTGAATACCTGGATTCGCTGATTCAAAAGGAAACCAACTACAAGGCAAGATTGCTGGAATGGTGCCAGAAGAACAAGAAAGCCTATCGTTACGAAGTGGTTTCCGAGAAGTTAGATGCCTATTTCCAGTCAATCTTCGAAGTTCAAATCCTCATCAATGACGAGCCATTTGGACATGGCACAGGCCATTCGAAGAAAGAAGCCGAGCAGCATGCAGCAGAAGAGGCCATGAAACGTATCGATAGCTTGTAAAAATCAGCCGAAACAAACGCCTATTTTCCGACCTTCCAACACCAGGTCATCCTTCTCAGATACATATTTCTGCTTGCCTGCCACATCGCGAATGTCTATGGATGTGATCTTTGTGCCTTGCAGTGCCACCATACGTCCAAATTGCTGATTGGCTATCAGTTCAACGGCATGCCCCCCCATTCGTGTGGCCAAGTTGCGGTCGAATGAAGTAGGCGAACCACCTCGTTGGATATAGCCTAACACAGTTTGACGAGTCTCGATACCCGTTTCATATTCTATCTCCTCAGCAATAAACTCGCCTGCATGTTTTCTGGGATTTGAAGTCTTGATGCCTTCAGCCACCACAACGATGGAATAAGACTTGCCTTTCTTGATACGATCTATCAGGGCATTGCCCACATTGGTGATATTGAAAGGAATCTCTGGAAGCAGAATCACATCTCCTCCACCAGCCATACCTGAATATAGAGCTATCCAACCAGCCTTATGTCCCATTACCTCTATCACCATTACTCGCTTATGGGAGCTGGCTGTGGAATGCAGGCGGTCGATGGCATCGGTGGCAATGCTTACGGCTGAGTCAAAGCCAAAAGTGGTGTCAGTTCCCCACACATCGTTGTCGATGGTTTTAGGAATGGAAACCACATTGATGCCCAATCCCATCATCTTGGCAGCTGTGTCCATCGTGACATTTCCACCTATGCAAACCACACAGTCAAGACGTAGGTCCTGCACATTTTTCTTGAGAAGTGATGGCTTGTCAACATCTGGCATGATACCTCCCCTCTTGAATGGTTGTTCGCGTGAAGAGCCCAAGATGGTACCATTCTGACTGAGCAAACCCGACAAAGCCGCCTCGTCGAGCACTTCCACTTCTTTGGTCAGCAGTCCCTCGAAACCACTGTGAATACCCACTACTTCCATGCCATAATGGCTCATGGCGCTTTTGCACACGCCACGGATTGCCGCATTGATGCCTGGGCAATCCCCACCCGATGTTAAAACCCCTATTCTCATACTATTATTCAATTTTTTCTATGCAAAAGTATAAAAACTTGTTTATTCAACGTGTAAAGATAGAAAAAAAACTTAAAAAAGATAGAGATGCCAAGATAAAAGATTAATTTTGCACATTAATTTAGAAGATTGCAGATAAATGGACTTCATTACAAGCATAGCAAACAGCGTTTATTTCGCTCCTCGCTACCGCAGGATGGAACGTTATGCCACCCATGCAGCAGAAATTCAAGAGCAGGTTTTGCAAAGACTCATTGGCAAAGCCGCACAAACAGAATGGGGAAAGAATTATTCTTATGCAGACATCAAAGATTACGCACAGTTCAGCAAACGAGTTCCTATCCAGACATACGAAGAAGTGAAACCTTGGGTTGAGCGCGTACGTCAGGGAGAGAAAAATCTGCTCTGGCCAGGTAGCACAGTATGGTTCGCCAAGTCATCAGGTACAACCAACGACAAGAGCAAATTCATCCCAGTGACCAGCGACTCTATCCAAGACACCCATTATCGAGGAGGCAAGGATGCGGTGGCTCTCTATCTGCACATGAACCCCAAGAGCCACTTCTCCAAAGGCAAGAGCTTGGTATTAGGCGGAAGTCATGCACCCAACCTCAACACCAACCATAGCTTGGTGGGCGACTTGAGTGCCATCTTGATTGAGAACATGCCTACCATGGGCATGTATCTCAGAGTGCCCAGCAAGCAAACAGCCTTGATGGAGAAATTTGAGCCCAAGATGGAAGCGATAGCTCGCGAAACGATTGGCCAGAAGGTAGTTAGTCTTGCTGGCGTTCCTTCGTGGATGTTGGTACTCATCAAGCATGTGCTGGAAAAGACGGGCAAGCAGACATTGGAACAGGTATGGCCCGACTTGGAGGTGTTCTTCCACGGAGGCGTGGCATTCACCCCTTATCGTGAACAGTACAAGCAGATTATCAAGAAACCCGACATGCTGTATGTGGAGACTTACAACGCCTCAGAAGGATACTTCGGTACACAGAACGACCTTACAGACCCAGCCATGCTGCTGATGATTGACTATGGCATTTTCTATGAGTTCATTCCTTTGGAGGAAGTGGGAAAAGAGAATCCTAAGATTGTACCTTTGTGGGATGTCAAGCTGAACAAGAACTATGCGATGGTGATATCCACCTCTGCCGGCCTATGGCGTTATATGATTGGCGATACGGTGAAATTCACCAGCAAGGATCCTTATAAGATTGTCATTACAGGTCGCACCAAGCATTTCATCAATGCCTTTGGAGAGGAACTGATTGTGGATAATGCCGAGAAGGGTTTGGCAAAGGCTTGTGCCGAGACAGGAGCTTTGATAACAGATTACTCTGCAGCTCCTGTTTTCATGGATGAAAATGCCAAGTGTCGCCACCAGTGGCTCATCGAATTTGCCAAGATGCCAGACAATCTGGACCGCTTTGCCAAGATTCTGGATGATACGCTGAAGGAAATCAATTCCGACTATGAGGCGAAACGTCAGAACAACCTGGCTCTCCAACAGTTGGAAATCATCGTGGCGAGAAAGGGACTGTTCCACGACTGGCTCGACAGGAAAGGTAAACTGGGTGGACAGCATAAGATTCCACGCTTGAGCAACACCCGCACTTATATAGAAGACATGTTAATCTTGAATAGATAAAGATATGAGAAACTTGGTTATTTACAACACACTGAGCAGACAGAAAGAAAGATTCACTCCGTTGCATGCACCTCATGTGGGAATGTATGTTTGCGGACCTACCGTATATGGTGACCCACATCTGGGTCATGCCCGCCCTGCCATCACATTCGACATCTTGTTCCGTTACCTCAACCACATAGGCTATAAAGTGCGCTATGTGAGAAACATCACCGACGTAGGTCATCTGGAGCACGATGCTGATGAGGGTGAGGACAAGATAGCAAAGAAGGCCCGCTTGGAACAGTTGGAGCCGATGGAAGTGGCACAGTTCTATATCAACCGCTATCACAAGGCAATGGATGCCCTGAACGTGTTGCCACCCAGCATCGAGCCTCATGCCTCTGGACATATCATCGAGCAGATCGAGCTGGTGAAGCAGATTATGGACAATGGCTATGCTTACGTGAGCGATGGATCTGTTTATTTCGATGTTCCGAAATACAACCAGGATTACCACTATGGCAAGTTGTCTGGCCGTAACCTGACGGATGTGATTAACACTTCCCGTGAACTCGACGGACAAGACGAGAAGCACAACCCCGTGGATTTCGCCTTGTGGAAGAAAGCTCAACCAGAGCACATCATGCGTTGGCCTTCACCTTGGAGCGATGGTTTCCCTGGTTGGCATTGCGAGTGCACAGCCATGGGTAAGAAATACTTAGGTGCTCATTTCGACATCCACGGAGGTGGTATGGATTTGGTATTTCCACATCATGAATGCGAAATTGCACAGAGTGTGGCTTCTCAAGGAGATGATATGGTGCACTATTGGATGCACAACAACATGATAACCATCAATGGCCAGAAGATGGGCAAGAGCTTGGGCAACTTCATCACGCTGTTTGAGTTTTTCGATGGCAGCAACAAGAATTTGCAAAAGGCTTATAGTCCAATGACCATCCGCTTCTTCATCCTGCAAGCTCATTATCGCAGCACAGTAGATTTCAGCAACGAAGCCCTGCAGGCAGCCGAGAAAGGCTTGGAAAGACTGATGGATGCAGTCCATGCACTCGATAAGATCAAGCCTGCCGAATCCACCAATGTGCAGATTGCCGACTTGCGTGAGAAGTGCTATGATGCAATGGATGATGATTTGAATACGCCTATCGTGATTGCCCATTTATTTGATGCTTCCCGCATCATCAATCAGTTGGCCGATGGTAAGGCAACCATCACAGCCGAAGATTTAGCAGCTTTGAAAGAAACCTTCCATACGTTCTGCTTCGATATCCTGGGTTTGCAAGAAGACCATGCTTCCAACGCTGGTCGTGAAGAGGCCTTTGCCGGAGCTGTCAACTTACTGTTGGCTGAACGCCAGGAAGCCAAGGCCAACAAAGACTGGGCAAAGTCTGACAGGATTCGCAATGAGCTCTCCGCTTTGGGCTTTGAAATCAAGGATGGCAAGAATGGTGCCGAATGGAAATTGAATAGATAAGGACATGAAACAATATAGAACAATCAACAACATCGTCGGATGGGTGGTCTTCGCCATTGCTGCCGTTGTTTACTGCATGACAATTGAGCCCACCGCAAGCTTCTGGGATTGCCCAGAGTTTATCACCACAGGCTATAAGTTGGAGGTAGGACATCCCCCTGGCGCACCATTCTTCATGCTGGTGGCCAACCTCTTCTCTCAGTTTGCCTCCGATACCACGCAGGTAGCGAAGATGGTAAACTATATGAGTGCCCTGATGAGTGCAGGCTGTATTCTCTTCCTGTTCTGGACTATTACGCATTTGGTTCGCAAACTGGTGATTCCAGAAGAACAATGGGAAATGATGAGCAATTCATCAGCATTGGATAATGGTCAATCGTCAATGGTCAATGGTCAATTGATTACCATCATGGGCAGTGGTGTTGTTGGTGCTTTGGTCTATACTTTCAGCGATACTTTCTGGTTCAGTGCAGTAGAAGGTGAGGTTTATGCTTTCTCATCTCTGTTCACAGCCGTTGTGTTCTGGCTGATACTGAAGTGGGAAGATGTGGCCGATCAGCCTCATAGCGATCGTTGGTTGGTGTTGATTGCCTACCTCACAGGTTTGAGCATTGGCGTTCACTTGCTGAACCTGCTCTGCTTGCCAGCTATCGTGCTGGTTTATTACTACAAACGTGTGCCAAACGCCACAGCCAAAGGTTCTCTCTTGGCATTATTCGCCTCTGCCGTACTGGTAGCTGTAGTTCTTTATGGCATCGTACCAGGCATCGTAAAAGTGGGCGGATGGTTTGAGCTGTTGTTTGTCAACGAGCTGGGTATGTCGTTCAATACGGGTGTCATCGTCTATATCCTCATTGCTGCTGCTGCCATCATCTGGGCTGTGTATGAGAGCTTTGTCGATAAGAGCGAAAACCGCATGATGTGGAGCTTCATCCTCACGGTGGCCTTGTTAGGCATTCCGTTCTACGGACACGGCACCACCTCAATCATCATCGGCATCATCGTTTTGGGTTTGCTGTGGCTCTATATGCGTCCTGCCTCTCAACGCAGTATGAATCCTGAGTGGAGAGTATCGGCACGCGTGCTGAACACCACCATGCTGAGCATCATGATGATTGTAATCGGCTATTCTTCATACGCCTTGATTGTGATTCGCTCTACTGCCAATACGCCTATGGACCAGAATTCTCCAGAAGACATCTTCACTTTGGGCGAGTATCTGGGACGCGAGCAATATGGTAGTCGTCCACTGTTCTATGGCCCAACCTTCGCTTCAAAAGTGGCTTTCGAAGAGAAGAATGGCTATTGCGAACCTGTGGTAGCCAGCGAGCAGATGAAGTGGATCCGCAAGGAGAAAAACAATGAGAACGAGCCTGATAGCTACGTACAAGTAGAGGGTCGCATAGAATATAAGTATGCACAGAACATGTTGTTCCCTCGCATGTATAGCTCTTCCATGAATCATCCTCAGCTCTATAAGGCTTGGATGAACATCAAGGGTCACGATGTGACTTATAATCAGTGTGGCGAAATACAAACCGTGAATATCCCTACCATGTGGGAGAATATCCAGTTCTTCTTCTCCTACCAAGTGAATTGGATGTATTGGCGTTACTTCATGTGGAACTTCGTGGGGCGCCAGAATGACATTCAAGGAAATGGAGAATTGGAGCATGGCAACTGGATATCAGGCATTTCTTGGCTCGACAATCTGATGTTGGGCAATCAGGAACTGTTGCCTGATGAATTGCGTGAGAACAAGGGTCACAATGTCTATTATGCTTTGCCTCTGATCTTAGGCTTGATTGGCTTGCTCTGGCAGGCTTACAAAGGTCAGAAGGGCATCCAGCAATTCTGGGTGGTGTTCTTCCTGTTCTTCATGACAGGTCTTGCCATTGTGCTCTACCTGAATCAGACGCCAGGACAGCCTCGTGAGCGAGATTATGCATACGCCGGCTCGTTCTACGCCTTCGCCATTTGGATTGGTATGGGTGTTGCCGGACTCATACAGATGATTCACGATCTCTTCTCCAAACCAGCCGACAATCGTCAATCATCAACCATTTTAGCCCTTGGCGTAACCCTCATCTGCCTGCTTGTGCCCATCCAGATGGCATCGCAGACTTGGGATGACCACGACAGAAGCGGACGAACCATGACTCGTGATTTTGGCCAGAACTACCTGATGTCGTTGCAGGAGACAGGTAATCCTATTATCTATACCAATGGCGACAACGACACCTTCCCATTGTGGTATAACCAGGAAACTGAGGGCTTCCGCACAGATGCCCGAACCTGCAACCTGAGTTATCTGCAAACCGACTGGTACATAGACCAGATGAAGCGTCCGTCATACCTTTCACCGTCTTTGCCTATCACTTGGAATAGAACAGAATACGTGGAAGGTACCAATGAATATGTAGTGGTTCAGCCTGAGTATAAGAAGAGTATCGACGAGTTGTATGCTGCTGCCCGCAAGGAAGCGCTGAATGGCAACAAAGAAACGCTGGTGAACCTGGAACGCGAGTTTGGCGACGACCCATACGAGCTGAAGAACATCCTGAAATACTGGGTGCGTGGCAAACACAGCGACCTGCATGTGATTCCTACCGACAGTATTGTGCTGAAAGTGGATAAGGAGGCTGTGCGCCGTAGTGGCATGATGATTCCTGGCGATAGCATTCCTGACTATATGCACATCTCTCTGAAGGGGCAACGAGCTCTCTATAAGAAGGATTTGATGAAACTTGAGATGCTGGCTGAGGCCAACTGGGAGCGTCCTATCTACATCGCCGTGAGCGTGGGTAGCGACGAACACATGGGTCTTTCCGACTACTTCATACTGGAAGGCTTGGCTTACCGCTTCACCCCATTCAACCAGAAGGTTACAGGCGTGAGCCTCGATAGCGAGAAGATGTTCGACAACCTGATGCACAAGTTTAAGTTTGGTGGCATCGACAAGCCTGGCATCTATATCGACGAGAATGCTTCTCGTATGTGCTATACCCATCGACGCATGTTCGCCCTGCTTGTTGAGCAATTGCTCAAGGAAGGCAAAAATGAACAGGCGAAGGAAGCCCTCGACTATGCCGAGAAGATGATTCCAAATTACAATGTGGTGTGGGATTATCAGAATGGTGCCGTAGATATGGCAACTGCTTATTATGAGCTGGGAGATAAGGAAAAGGCTGAGCAGATGATGAATACGATGGCCGAGAAGGAGATTCAGTATATGACCTACTACCTCAGTCTCGACGATTGGCGTTTGAATATCTCTGCAGGCGAATTTGAATATCATACTGCTGTACTCGACCGCATCCTTTCCATCATGGAGAAGTATGATTCTCCTCGCATAGAGGATTTGGACAACACCTTGAACGAACTGTTCAGCATTTATAAACAAAGAATGGGTGAGTGATGCTGATAGAGCAACCCAACATATTACTGAAAAAGATGTATCCATCGGCACTTTGGCGGATGAATCCCGAGGAGAAAGCCATCTATCTGACTTTTGATGACGGTCCCATCCCCGAAGTGACTCCTTGGGTGCTCGATAAACTTGACCAGCATGGTGTGAAGGCCACTTTTTTCATGGTGGGAGACAATGTGCGCAAACACCCCGACATCTTCCGTATGGTGGTGGAGCGAGGTCATGGCATCGGCAACCACACCATGCACCACATCAAGTTTTTCGACCGCAACTCTTTAAGGTATATGGATGATGTGCGCGAAGCAGACAAGATTATCATTGACAATTTACCATCAATTGTCAATTGTCAATCGTCAAAATCGCGAGTAAGTGAGCGCAGTCCTGAGCTTGCTCAAGGAATGCCGAACGTGAGCGGTTTGGAGCGAAGCTCAATTGTCAATTGTCAATCGTCAATAATAAACGGTCAATGTAGATTGTTCCGTCCACCCCACGGATTCCTGAACCACTACCAATACAAAAAGCTGCAATGGGCTGGCTATACGATCGTGATGTGGGACTTGGTGACTCGCGACTATAGCAACAAACTGCGTCCCCCACAGGTGTTGTCAAACGTCTTGAGATATACCCGCAACGGTAGCATTATCACCTTCCACGACAGCTTAAAGTCGTGGAAAGGTGGCAATCTGCAATATGCCCTCTCCCATGCCCTCTGGTTCTTCAAAGAAGAGGGCTATGAGTTCAAGTTGCTGTAAGCCAATACATCTTAAATTTGCAGGAAAACCCTATGAAAAAAATCGCTGGCTATCTTCGCAGACTGCCAGCGTGTGTTGTTATTATAGGTTGGACTACCGAGATTCGAACTCAGTCAAACAGAACCAAAACCTGTTGTGCTACCATTACACCATAGTCCAAACTAT
>CACZRQ010000136.1 GCA_902783615.1 uncultured Bacteroidales bacterium
CCTCTTCCCATCCCGAACAGAGAAGTTAAGCCCGGTCACGCCGATGGTACTGCCCACAAGGTGGGAGAGTAGGTAGCCGCCGTCTTTTCAGCGAGGACAGTTTTCGTGCTTCATGCATGGAGGCTGTCCTTCTTTTTTATGCCTATATATGTGCCAAAACACCTCCTTTTTCCTGCAAAATGGCAGTGTCGGATTGTTTTTTTAGCCTTTTGACAATTTTTTTTCGTCAAACAATGGAATATTTCAAAGGTTTTTCGTAAATTTACACCCAAAGAAGGTGTAGTGTGCCTTTTTTGCTGGTAAAAATAATTGTAAAAATAATATAAAACTTCTACTAATCATGGAAAACAAAATTCAAGAGCTAACCGATAAAATTTATCGAGAAGGCGTTGAAAAGGGCAATGTGGAAGCTCAGAAGCTGATTGCAAATGCTCAAGGTGAGGCAAAGAAAATTATGGAAGAGGCCCAGAAACAGGCTGAGGGCGTTTTGACCAACGCGCGTAAGCAGGCTGATGAAATGATGGCTAATGCCAAGTCGGAGTTGCAGCTTTTTGCTGACCAAGCTGTCAATGCCTTAAAGTCTGAAGTAGCATCATTGTTGACCAACAAGATTGTTGATGCTGACGTGAAGAACTTCACAAGTAACAAGGATTATCTGAATTCCTTCATCGTGTCATTGGCTAAACAGTGGACAGCCAGCGAGCCGGTAAAGATCTCTACTGCCGATGCTGCTGGTCTGACCAAATTCTTTGCTGCCCAGGCCAAGGATCTGCTGGATAAGGGCGTGAAGATAGAGCAAGTGAATGGCTTGAAGACGCTGTTCTCCATCTCTCCTGCCGACGGATCGTACAAGGTGAATTTCGGTGAGGAAGAGTTTGCTAACTATTTGAAAGACTTCTTGCGTCCTCAATTGGTTGATTTGCTGTTCAAGAAATAACGCTTATTTGTTATGAGTCAGTATTATTATTTGGTTACAGGTCTTCCGGAACTCTCTCTGGATGACAATAAACTGAACTATACTGTAGGCGATTTCAAGACAGAATTCTATCCGCAATTGTCGAAGGAAGACCAGAAACTGGTTGACTTGTATTACCTGAAGTTTGACAATGCTAATCTGCTGAAACTGCTGAAAGATAGGGAAGCGGTGATTGATCCTCGCGGAAATTTCACTGCCGATCAGTTTGTGGCTGTATTCAAGCAATTTAATGAGGAAGGTGTCATCACTTCCCCGGGCTCATTACCACCTTATATAATAAAGTTTATACAAGCCTACCTGACCCAGCAGGAGGAAGGTACCGCTTCCGATGTGCTGGTGGAGGACTGGCTGGCCGGACTTTATTATGAGTATGCCATGCAATGTAAGAATGATTTTGTGTCGTCGTGGTTTGAATTCAACCTGAACTCCAACAACGTGTTGGTAGCTCTGGCAGCCAGGAAATACAAGATGCAGATTGCACCGCTGGTGGTGGGAGACACGGAAGTATGCCGCGCATTGAAGACATCGAACGCACGTGATTTCGGCTTGACTACCGAACTTGACTACTTTGACCAGCTGTTGAAGGTCAGTGAAACGGAGGACTTGGTGGAAAGGGAGAAGAAACTTGATCAGATCCGTTGGAAATGGATGGAAGACAAGACTTTCTTCGACTATTTCTCCATCGAGCGCCTGTATGTTTTCCTGCTACAGTTGGAGATCATTGAGCGTTGGATTTCTTTGGATAAGGAGAAAGGTAGCCAGATGTTCCGTGAAATCATCGATTCATTGAAAGGTGAAGTCAGGGTACCTAAAGAATTCTGAATAAAATAATAAAATTAATATATGGCAACAAAAGGATCTGTAAGTGGAGTGATCTCCAACATGGTAACCCTCACCGTTGACGGACCTGTTTCCCAGAATGAAATCTGCTATATTCATACTGGTGGAGACAGCCTCATGGCTGAGGTGATAAAAGTGGTGGGCTCTCAGGTTTACGTCCAGGTGTTTGAAAGCACACGCGGACTGAAAGTAGGAGCCGAAGCTGATTTTACCGGCCACATGCTTGAAGTTACAATGGGACCGGGCATGCTCTCTAAGAATTATGATGGTCTGCAAAACGACCTGGATAAGATGGAGGGCGTATTCCTAAAACGCGGACAATATACTTATCCGCTTGACAAAGAAAGAGTTTGGCATTTCGTGCCATTGGCTAAAGTGGGCGATGAGGTAAAGGCATCCTATTGGTTGGGCCAGGTGGAGGAAAACCACCAGCCGCTGAAAATCATGGTTCCTTTCCAGCAGCAAGGCGTATGTACCGTCAAGTCGATCGTTGACGAAGGTGACTACACCATCGAAGACACGATTGCTGTTTTGCAAGATGCTGAAGGCAATGAGGTGAAGGTGAACATGATTCAGAAATGGCCTGTGAAAGTGGCCATGACGAATTACGTAGAGAAACCCCGTCCTTTCAGACTGTTGGAAACGGGCGTGCGTGTGATTGATACCCTTGACCCTATCACCGAGGGTGGTACAGGCTTTATCCCAGGACCGTTCGGTACAGGAAAGACCGTGCTGCAGCACGCCATCTCCAAGCAGGCAGAAGCCGACATCGTGATTATCGCAGCCTGCGGTGAGCGTGCCAACGAGGTGGTGGAAATCTTTACCGAGTTCCCCGAACTGGTGGACCCACATACCGGCAGAAAGTTGATGGAACGTACCATCATCATCGCAAACACCTCTAACATGCCTGTGGCTGCGCGTGAGGCATCTGTCTATACAGCCATGACGCTGGGTGAATACTATCGAAGCATGGGTTTGAAGGTGCTGCTGATGGCCGACTCTACTTCACGTTGGGCGCAGGCTTTGCGTGAGATGTCGAACCGTATGGAGGAATTGCCTGGCCCAGATGCATTCCCAATGGACCTTTCTTCTATCATCTCAAACTTCTATGGCCGTTGCGGTTATGTGAAGCTTTACAACAATGAGAGCGGTTCAATTACCTTCATCGGTACCGTATCGCCTGCAGGTGGTAACCTCAAGGAGCCTGTGACCGAGAACACCAAGAAGGTGGCCCGCTGCTTCTATGCATTGGAGCAGGACCGTGCCGACCGTAAGCGTTATCCGGCCATCAACCCAATCGACTCTTATTCGAAGTATGTGGAATATCCTGAATTCCAGGAATACATCGCCAAGCGTATCGAACCTACCTGGCTCGATAAGGTGAACGAGCTCAAGACCCGTCTGCAGCGTGGTAAGGAAATCTCCGAGCAGATCAACATTTTGGGTGATGACGGTGTGCCAGTTGACTATCACGTTACATTCTGGAAGGCTGAGCTGATTGACTTCGTGATTCTCCAGCAGGATGCCTTCGACGAGATCGATGCCGTGACCCCACTGGAACGTCAGGAGGAAATCATGAACCTTGTGATTGACATCTGCCACACTGAATTCAAGTTTGATACATTCAATGATGTAATGGATTTCTTCAAGCGAATGATCAATATCGGCAAGCAGATGAACTACGCTCCTTTCAAGTCGGAGAGATACTACGACTACAAGAACGAGCTGATGGAATTGTTGAAGGAACGTGCCATTGATGAGAGTGTTTCTAAATTGTTAAAATAATACCAGAGAAGAAATATGTCAACTAAAGCATTTCAAAAAATATATACCCAGGTGACTCAGATTACCAAGGCTACGCTTTCACTGAAAGCCAAAGGCGTTGGTTATGATGAGCTCGCTACGGTAAACGGCAAACTTGCTCAGGTGGTGAAGATTGCCGGTGACGAGGTTACTTTGCAGGTGTTTGAGGGTACACAGGGTATCCCAACGAACGCTGAGATCGTATTCCTCGGTAAGTCGCCTACGCTGAAGGTTAGCGACCAGTTGGCTGGCCGTTTCTTCAATGCTTTTGGCGATCCCATTGACGGTGGTCCTGAAATCGAAGGTGTTGAGGTAGAGATCGGTGGTCCTTCCGTGAACCCCGTTCGTCGTAAACAGCCTTCTGAACTGATTGCTACCGGTATCGCAGGTATCGACTTGAACAATACCTTGGTGTCGGGTCAGAAGATTCCATTCTTTGCCGACCCAGACCAGCCTTTCAACCAGGTGATGGCATTGGTTGCCATGCGTGCCAAGGCCGATAAGATTATCCTGGGTGGTATGGGTATGACCAACGATGACTACCTGTTCTTCAAGAATGTGTTCTCGAATGCAGGTGCGTTGAACCGTATCATCAGCTTCATGAACACCACCGAGGATCCTCCAGTAGAACGATTGCTGGTGCCCGACATGGCGTTGACAGCTGCCGAGTATTTCGCCGTAGAGAAGAACGAGGCTGTGCTGGTGCTGCTGACTGATATGACCTCATATTCAGATGCTTTGGCAATCGTGTCGAACCGTATGGACCAGATTCCTTCGAAGGACTCCATGCCAGGTTCACTCTATTCCGACTTGGCAAAGATCTACGAGAAGGCGGTGCAGTTCCCAACGGGCGGTTCCATCACCATCATCGCAGTCACCACACTGTCGGGAGGCGACATCACCCATGCTGTGCCTGATAATACAGGTTATATCACTGAGGGTCAGCTGTTCCTGCGTCGTGATAGCGATATCGGTAAGGTGATCGTCGATCCATTCCGTTCACTGTCTCGATTGAAACAGAACGTAAGTGGTAAGAAGACCCGTAAGGATCATCCTCAGGTGATGAATGCTGCCGTTCGTCTGTATGCCGATGCTTCGAATGCGAATACCAAGATGGACAACGGTTTCGACTTGACCGAGTACGATGAACGCACCCTTGCGTTTGCAAAAGAATATTCTGACAAGTTGCTGGCTATTGACGTGAACCTCGATACCACCGAAATGCTTGACGTGACATGGGGATTGTTCGGCAAGTATTTCCGTCCTGAAGAGGTGAACATCAAGAAGGAATTTGTAGAAAAGCATTGGCCTAAGTAATTAACTAAACTATAAATAAAGTGGCTATTAAGTTTCAATATAATAAAACCTCACTTCAGCAGTTGGAGAAGCAGCTGAAAGTGCGTCAGCGTACCCTTCCTATAATTAAAAATAAGGAGAGTGCTTTGCGTATGGAAGTAAAACGATGCAAAGACGATGCTGTCAAGCTAGAAGAGGGGTTAGAGAAAGGAATTCAAGCTTACGAGGCCATGTTTGCTCTTTGGAGTGAGTTCGACGCATCCTTGGTCAGTGTGAAGGATGTGCAACTCGATGTCAAGAAAATTGCTGGTGTGCGTGTACCTGTGTTGGATAATGTTGATTTTGAGACCAAGAAATATAGTATGTTCAACATGCCGAAGTGGTATGCCGACGGTGTAACTCTCTTGACAGGCCTGGCCAAGACAGCCATTGAAAGAGAATTTGTTGTTGCAAAGTTAAATCTGCTTGAGCATGCCCGTAAGAAGACCACCCAAAAGGTGAACCTCTTCGAGAAGGTGCAGATTCCTGGTTATCAAGATGCTATTAGAAAGATTAAGCGTTTTATGGAAGATGAAGAAAATCTTTCAAAGTCATCTCAGAAAATCATGAAGGCTCATCAGGAGGCAAGGAAGGAGGCTGAGTCATGATTAGTAAAATGAAAAAACTCACGTTCCTGATTTACCATCAGGAATACGAGGCTTTCCTTTCCCAGATTCGTGAGCTGGGCGTGATTCACGTGCAGGAAAGACAGGCAGGTCTGATGAATGATGACTTGCAAAAATCGTTGTCAAGACGTGCTCTTTATAAGGATGTGTTAAAAGACATGTCATTCAAGATAAAGGATAAAGCTGATGAGACCATTCATCGTGACTTGCCTGTGGATGATTTGTTGAACCAATATGCAGAACTCAACAACAAAATTGCCAACCTCACTCAGCAGTTGCCTTCTCTTGATAAAGAGATAGCGGAGATGTCTGTTTGGGGCGACTTCGATTGGCAGACTATTCGAAAGCTTGAAAAGGCAGGCTATTATATTCAGTTCTATGCCTGCTCAGAACGTGAATTCAACCCTAAGTGGGGGGAATTATGTGACATAGTGCCTATCGATAAGGCAGTGGGTCGCTTGAGTTTCATTACTGTTTCACGTGAACCCGTTAAACTGGAAATTGAGCCATTGCGACTTCCTAATTTAAGTCTGACTGAGTTAGATAGCAAGAAGACTGGTATTCAGGATGCTTTAGTTGCAGCTAAAGACGAACTGACGGCTTTTTGTGTTGCCAACTACAACACCCTGGTGCAATACAATAAGGAGTTAGACGGCGAGATAGACCTCATTAAGGTACGTCTCGATGGTGAACCTCAGGCTGAAGGTGCTGTGATGGTTATGGAAGGCTGGGTTCCTGTAGAGAACGAACAACCTGTAAAAGAATACCTTGACAGTAGTAGCGTTTATTATGAGATACGTGATACTCAGAAGGGCGACAATCCACCTATCAAGTTGAAGAACAACTGGTTTGTGAAGTTGTATGAGACGCTTACCAGTATGTATGGTATGCCGTCATACACTGAGTTTGATCCAACACCACTCATCGCACCTTTCTTCTCTCTTTTCTTTGCTTTTTGCTTGGGTGATGCAGGTTATGGTCTGGTACTCATAGCATTGGGTATGATTTTGAAGAAGAAGATGCCGGATATGAAAGGTATTATGAACTTAGTAATCTCATTGGGTATTTTCACAGCTATCTTTGGCACTGTGTTGGGAACTTTCTTCGGTATAAATATTTACGAGGCTACTTGGGTGCCTGAAGGCTTGAAGAACTTTATGGTATCAGGTAAGGTAGAGGTCGCTGGTGGTACCTATGATAAACAAATGATTCTGGCCTTGGGTATTGGTGTGGTACACACCATTGTAGCTATGCTTATCAAGGCATTGGTACAGACTTCTCGTTTTGGATTCAAGAATGCGTTGGGTGCATGGGGATGGTTCTTACTGATAGGTTTTGGCTCTGTCATTGCCACTTTTATGTTCCTCAACTTGATACCTCAGGACATCTCGAAGTGGGCATTGATTGGCATCGGTGGTGTAGCTGCCATAGGTATCTATCTGTTGAATGACCTGCATCGCAATGTTCTTATCAACATTGGTGCCGGTGTATGGGATACCTACAACATGGCTACAGGTCTGATGGGCGATATCCTTTCTTACATGCGTCTCTATGCCTTGGGCTTAGCAGGTGGTATGTTGGGTGGCGTGTTTAACTCGTTGGGCCTCATGGTACAGGAAGGTATTGGTGGCATCCCTGGATGGGTTGTTTGTTGCCTCATCTTGGTGTTGGGTCATGCGTTCAACATTGCTATGTCGTGTATCAGTGCTTTTGTTCACCCGTTGCGTTTGAACTTTGTTGAATACTTCAAGAACTCAGGATATGAGGGTACTGGTGTGCTATACAATCCTTTTACAAATATCGATAAGAAATAAAATAACAAAAAAATTAATAACAAATAAAAATTAAATCATTATGGATGTTAATGTACTTTTAGGTTACATCGGAC
>CACZRQ010000137.1 GCA_902783615.1 uncultured Bacteroidales bacterium
AAAGACATCAGCACTGAAATCAGCGTAGTTTTCAGTGCGCCAAATGCACAAAATGCCTTCTTTCGTTGCATAAATTCTAGTTAAGGTCAAAGTTAAGTAAGTCAGGTTAAAACAAAAAATGTTTAACGGTTTTGTGCATTCTGTGCAATGATGTCGGCAAACTCATTCAAGCATCTTTGCCGCTGCTTTGTCAGCTGCTTGGTTAGAGGTAATCTTGATGTATTCCTCAGTTTGCTGTAAGGACGCGTGCCCCAAAAGTTTCGACAGGGTGAGGAGGTCAATCCCCCACTTGTAGTAACATCTGGTGGCGAAGGTACGGCGTGCCGTATGAGTGCTGATAAGTTTGTAGAGGGGCACTTGTACGGATTTGTAATCGCTGTGTTCCTCCGAGAGTATCTGCACCATGTTGGTCAGTCCCGCTTTCAATGCAATCTTAACTAAGTAATAGTTCGCTTGGGTAGAGGTGTATTTCGGCAGTTGGTAGTGATATTTCTCCAATATCTCTTTAGCTTGCCTGGTGATGGGCACAATCACTCGATGGTTGCGCTTGTCCTGTATCAACTCCACCATCTCGATGCCACGCTCGTTGACGTAAATGGTGTTGCGATTCACCTTACTGATGAAATCGCTAAAGCGCTGTCCCAAATTGCAATTCAACACGAAAAGATCGCGCACCTCTTCCTCTTTTGGTTTCAGGCCCTTGCATTGATAGAGCAACTCCACCTGTGCTTCTGTCAATGCTGGACGATTCCAACTATTGTCCTCAACCTTGGGCAAGCGATAAATCTTATCGGTGCCATTCCTGAAACGTTCCTCACGGCTGATGTACTCTGCTTCCTCAGCTTCGTTCAGTCGAGCAAAGACAAACTTGATGTATTGATTGTGGCTGTTGGTGCACAACTCACGCTCATCAAAGAGGTATTGCCCAAATTGGCGGATCAACTGCTTGTTTACGTCATGAATAGACAGGTTTGGCTTGCCTATTTGTTTCAGGAATCCTTCGAATACCCGCAAGCGAAAGTAATATACATCTTTACTGCTATTTGACTTTCGGCTATCGTGTATCAGACGGCTGAAGATATAAACTGCGGTGTGTTTCTTGTTCACTGTGGATACATTTCCGTGATAAACAAAACTTTTCAGAATATCTTCTGCTTGGCCTATCAGCATTGGATTCTCACAGAGGTAACGCTTGAACTCTACAAACACTTGTCTGAGCTGGTGGATGCGCTCGTTCACAATCTGGTTGTTGTGGTTCTCTAACTCTGAAAGTGTGCGTCCCATCTTAGCTTCTTGGCTGAAAGGACTCCAATGGGCAGGATAGACTTTAACGCCTGTGGACAATTTACATTGTCGCTTGTTTACCCGCGCATACAAATAAATCTGCGTGGGTTTGTCGCTGTTTGGCTTTCGAAGCACAAACGAACATTTCATTTCGGTGATGAAAAACTGTTTCATAACTCCGTTTCACATTTTTGTTTAACATAATGATAAAAAGATTAAGAATTAAACATTTCATAATAACACAATCCAAACAGGGTGGCCGCAAAAGCAGTCACCTGTCAAATTCTCTCACAGTTAAGAGGTTGATGATGTTATTGGTTAAATAAACTTCGTTTCTTCTTCAATACGAAATAATAAGGTTTAGGTTCATAATGGCCGGCAAGCACATGCGTGTGAAACGGTTAAGGTTTAGGTCGTCAGTCTCAGGCCGGCGTTAGCTCTTCATAGTTCTCAATAAAAAATGCGTATAATAGGTAAGTGTAGCTTATTGCAAAGATTCTACACCTTCAAAGGTTATTTTCACTGGTTTGATAAAGCCTTGCTCGTCGAATTCCAGCTTGTCTATGCACACCACCCGTTCGTTGGCTTCCTTTAGTCCCAAAGGACGGCGGTGGTAAATAATATAATAGGTGTCTTTTCCAGGAACCTTTACTACAGAATGGTGTCCGGCACCAGTAGCCACGTCAGGATCCTGTTCCAATATCTTGCCTATACGTTTGAATGGTCCGAAAGGAGAATCAGCTATTGCGTAGGCCACGCAATAGTTTGGTCCTGTCCAGCCCCCTTCCGACCACATGAAGTAGTACTTGCCGTCTTTCTTCAACATAAATGGACCTTCCACATAGTTTTCTGGGGTAATCTCTTTATAGACTGAGCCATCTTCAAAAGGTACAATACTCAGTAAATCTGAACTGAGTTTCACCATGTTGCAATGCTTCCAGCCACCATAATACATATAGAACTGTCCATCGTCATCGCGGAACACAAACTGGTCAATTGGTTGTGCACCATTAATGATTTGTGAGATCAACGGTTTGCCCAAAGCATCATGGAAAGGACCTTCCGGAGTATCGGCCACAGCAACGCCAATGCCCCCAGGTTTCTCATTGCTTTGAATATCATTGGCACTGAAGAACAGATAATACTTCCCATTAGCTTGTAATGCTGCAGGTGCCCACATGGCATATTTCGCCCAACTCACATCGTGTCTGGTTAAGATACTGCTATGCTTGGTCCAATGCACCAAGTCCTTCGACGAGAATGCATCGAAATGGGTCTGCAAATTATAGGTTTGGCTATAGGCATCTGTTTCTCGTTCAGCATCAGCCTTGTATGTTTCAATATCCTCGCCCGACAAACGAGAGGTTGTGGGATAGATCCAGAACGTATCACCATAAACCACCCCTTCAGGATCGGCATACCATCCTGGCAAAATGGGATTCCCTGAATTTTGTGCATGAAGCAGAATCATTGCACAAAGGAATAATGCCAAAGCTATAAATCTTCTCATGGCTATTTGTAAAATTTGTTATTCATGTTGCGAAGATACATAAAAAAAACATGAAACAATGACTTCGTTGTCTTAATTTACATGTTATTTCAATAATTTGTTGTAAATTTGCAGCTAAAGATGAGAAATATGAAAAAAAATACTATCCTTCTGCTGTTATTTTGCATTGGGTGGGTATCTGTAGCTTATGCGCAGGACACCAATGAATTCCAACGTATTGCCAGACGTATTATGGATGCATACGACATAGGCGATGAACTGGAACACGCTCCCGATTCAGCTAATTTCTATGGTGGCGTTTACCTTGGAGCGGGTACCAATGGTCGTGCCATGCCATCAGGCTATTTCACTTATTTGAAAAACCGTATTCTGCTCACAAGCCAGCTATCGATTGACATCAGTGAACTTAATACTGAAAAAGATGTCAATACGAATTTCAACAGTCATGCTAACCAGTTGACCAGTTCAGATGTTCTTACCAAATATGAGAAGGTGGATTTCTCTACACGCCTTGATTATGAGATAAGAAAAGGTCAGATTTTTACCATAGGTGTTTTAGAAAGCTTTGACAATAATCGAATCACCGAGAGTACTGTTAAAAATGGACATGAGGCCGATGGAACTGAGAAAGAATCACTTTACGAGAAGCAGCGCCGCTTAAACCGCGACTTAAAGCTGGGTGGCCTTTTGCAATATATTCACGACTTTAATCATGCGGGACGACTGACGGCTCGCCTGAACATCAAGTACAATTATAAACCTACTGACTTAAAATCTGACACTTGGGCTGCCCACACCGAGAAATCTATGCGTAAGCAGAACCAAACACTCTACAATTTCGACCCATACGCCATGATTAGGTTCCAATCAAAGGCGATAGGCGGATTTAAGTTCGGGATTGAGGAAAAATATGGAATTGAAAATATGCGCATCAATGACACCTCAACAAAGTTCAACTTCAACACCTATTCTTCCTTAACTTCGCTTTCTGCAGCTTATTCTCATAAATGGCTGGCACTTGATGCAACGTTAAAATACGAACACTTTATAAATGATATCGACGATCACCAAAGCCAAGATTATGATAGGACTTACAATGATTGGATGCTTTCAGCCAAAGGTACGGTGAAGGTGGACTCAAATAACAAGTTTGTGCTTAGTTTCAAGAGTGGTGTCTCACGACCCACCTATACGCAGCTCTATCCCTTCATCCATTTAGGGAGTAGTATAGGCGTGATGGTAGTTGGTAATTCTGCACTCGAACCTTCGAAAAACAGCGAAGTGAAGCTTAGCTATACACACACAGCACCTCATTTCACCCATACCCATAGCTTGTCATATAAATACGTCAGCGATGACATCTCTCAGGTTTCGTCTTTTGATGAGGCGTCTCAACGTTCTGTGAAGACATGGATCAATGATGCACAATACGGTTACCTGCGTTATGCCGCCGAGGGTGAAGTACGTGCCGGAATCTTCTCAATGACAATGGGGTTCCACGCCCAATACCTTGATTATAAAGGTAAAAAAGTTTCTACCGACAGAGCCTGGTCATACAGCTTCAAGGCTCGCCCGCAGTTGGAATTACCTAACGGATGGACATTAGCCACTGTCTTGCTTTATACAGGTCGTGAGACACATCGCCATTACTATAACCAACCTGATTTTTATTGGTCGCTCCGTGCTGTGAAGCAATTCAATAAATGGGCCATGTATGCTTTTGTGCAGGACATTCTCCAGCCTGACCACAAACAGGTACTGACCAATACTGACTATAACACTACAACTGTGACCAAACCCCACACTCGTTGTCTAATCGTGGGATGTTCTTACACATTCTAATTTATAATTATGAAGAGACGGCTTGTTTTTTTGTTTATTTTGAACCTCTTTGCAAGTTATTCCCTTGCTTCAAACCTTTGGATAGAGACTGAGACCTTCCAAGAGAAGGGTGGTTGGGTTCTGGATCAGCAATTCATGGATGAGATGGGATCGCCCTATCTCCTGGCACACGGCATGGGCATACCCGTTGCCGATGCTCAGACTACGGTTGAACTGCCAGAACCAGGTATCTATTATATCTTCGTGCGCACATTTAACTGGACTTCGCCTTGGCATCAAGGTTCTGGGCCAGGTGCTTTCCTGTTGTTTGCCAACGGAAGAAAGACCACGAAGCAGCCATTGGGCACAACGGGGGACAAGTGGGAATGGCAAGCCGCAGGTAAGGTGACAGCTAAAGACAGGCATCTCACACTCGTACTCCATGACCTAAGCGGTTTCGATGGTCGATGTGATGCCATCTGGCTGACCACTGATCCTACCGACCTTCCTCCATCAAGGGAATCAGAACTGACATCTTTCCGTAGGCTACAGTTGGGACTAACTGACAGTCCCCAGAGTGCAGGACAGTTTGACCTTGTGGTATGCGGAGCAGGTACGGCAGGAATCAGCGCGGCAGCTGCGGCTGCAAGATTGGGCATGAAGGTGGCTCTCATCAACGACCGCCCCGTGCTGGGAGGCAATAACAGTTCTGAGATAAGGGTTCACATGGGCGGTGCCATCAACATAGGGCCTTATCCACGGTTGGGTGATTTGCAGAAGGAGTTCAACCCCAGCAGAGGCGGCAATGCACAGCCCGCAGACTATTATGAGGACCAAAAAAAGATGGACTTCGTCAATGCCGAGCCCAACATATCCGTTTTCACGAACTATCATGTCAATGCCGTGAAGATACAGGACGGGCTGATACACTCTGTTACGGCCCAACACATTGAGAACGGACGTGAACTGGCTTTCTATGCTCCGCTATTCTGTGACTGTACGGGCGATGGCACTGTAGGCTATCTCGCCGGAGCCGACTACAGGATGGGGCGTGAGGCACGTGATGAGTTCCACGAGTCCAGAGCTCCAGAGAAGGCCGACTCCTTGACACTTGGTGCCTCCATCATGTGGTATTCCGAGGACACGGGTAAACGTTCCAGCTTCCCAGAATTCCAGTATGGCATGAACTTTACCTCTGAGAACTGCGAGCGGGTGACCATGGGCGAATGGACTTGGGAAACGGGCATGATGGAGGATAAGACAAAACACCTGGAGCGTGTGCGCGACTACGGTATGCTGGTTGTTTATGCCAACTGGAGCTTCCTGAAGAATCATACACCTGACTCACTGGGCTATGCCAATCGACAGCTTGGATGGGTGTCCTTCATGGCGGGAAAACGTGAGAGTCGCCGACTGATGGGCGATTACATTCTGAAACAGGATGACATGACACGCTACCTGCTTCACGAAGACGGCACAGCAGCAGCAACCTGGACCATAGACCTGCATTTCCCAGACTCGATAAACTCGATGAAGTTTCCTGGACGTGAGTTTAAGGCTCAAACTCGCCACACCCTCATTTATCCTTACCCCATCCCCTACCGCTGCCTTTACTCGCGCAACGTGAACAACCTTTTCATGGCTGGGCGGTGCATCAGCGTCACCCATGTGGCACACGGCAGTATCAGGGTCATGCGCACCTTAGGCATGACAGGTGAAGTGGTCGGAATGGCGGCATCCATCTGTCACAAGCACGCCTGCCTTCCTCGCGAAGTATATCGTTCCCATCTTTCTGAGCTGAAGGATCTCATGCAGAAAGGCGTGGGTGACCCCACTCTGCCAAACAAGCAGGAATACAACATAGGAAGCGGGCTGAAAGAACCTCCTACTTTGTAAAAAACTTACTGTTAAATGCGTCAGAATTTAAGACAAAATTCTGCGGAAAACAGGAAGCAGCAGCACTCACCTCACTAGTGGGTGCTGCTTTTTGGGGGTAACATCTTGCGAATGGTCAGCAGCGTAATGTCGTCCACCTGCTCAGCCTCTCCGATAAACGCCTTCACTTCCGTCATCAGACCCTCGATGGGCATCAGGGTGCCCTGGGGGTTCTGCACGCCTCTGATGATCTCTTTCCATCTTTGTAAACCCAACATTTCTTTATCCCAAATCGGTCATTAGGATTTCTCAGTGCTGTATGGCAGTGAGAAATCCTAATGACCGATTTGGGTTAAAACTAACTTTCAAGAGATCTTTCTATTATGAACGGGAAACCTTTCATTCTTGTTTTAAAATTTTGAAAAAAGCCTGAACCGTTTTGGGAAGGCTTTTTCAGTGCCCTCTGTTTCTGCTGTGTGCATTTCTCCCGATAGTGATTGTGGGACTGGTACAGCATTTCAGTGTGGTAATATACCTTAGCCTCAATATCGCTTCGATGCTCCTTCTATCCTTGTCCGCTATTTGCTCGGTATATATCCGGTACTTGTTCGGTGTATTACTGGACATCTACTGGACATATACTGGACATATACTGGACATATACCGAACATGAATTGAACCTGCTTACTTGCAGCATCCTTGTTACATTGAGGCTACTTGCTGATTATGTCCAAAGACTTGTAATGAACATTGGACTGGCATCATCGGCTTTCTTGAAGCCGCAAGATTCATAGAACGCCAATTCCTTATCGTAGGCTATCAAGGCAATGCGTAGGTAATCCTGATAATGCTCCTTCATCATTTCCAGCAGCTTGTGACCGATGCCCTGCTTGTGGTATTCTGGTCGAACCAGCATATAATGCAGATAGGCTGTCATGATGCCATCGTCCATCGCACATACCATACCAACGAGTTTGTCGCCGTCCCAAGCCGAATACACCGTCTTGAAATTCTGCATGGCTACAACCAGTTTGTCAGGATAATGGCCTGATGACCATTCAACCGACAGGAACAAGTCTTCCAAGTCCTCTTTCCTGAAATCGTGGATGTCTTTGTATGTAATCTCCATATCTACTTACAATAATCCTTTAGTGCTTTTGCATCCATTTCCGACAGGCGTTCGAGGGCAGCACGAAGTGTCTCGTCACGCTTGGCGAAATGGAAACGAATCAAGTGATTCACATCTTCGCGAAAGAAACAACTGCCAGGTACTGCCCCTACTCCGACATGCTCTGCCAGCCACTCGCAGAAGTGCAAGTCATCCTTCACACCGTACTTGGAGACATCAAGCAAGACATAGTATGCTCCTTGCGGATCAGTGAAGTTCAGTCCGAACTGGTTCAGCCCGTCACAGAAGAGCTGCTTCATGTGGGTGTAGTGCGCCTGAAGCTCTTCGTAGTAACTGTCAGGGAAGCACAGTCCGACGGTGGCAGCTTCCATCAGTGGAGCCGCTGCGCCAACGGTCAGGAAATCATGTACTTTTTTCACACGGTCGATGATACGCTCCGGAGCAATGACATAGCCCAGACGCCAACCAGTGATGCTGTAGGTCTTGGAGAGCGAACTGCAAGATATGGTGCGCTCCCACATACCGGGCAGCGTG
>CACZRQ010000138.1 GCA_902783615.1 uncultured Bacteroidales bacterium
CGTTAACAACAATGGTGTATTGGGTGGCCTGTTCTTCCTGATGGTGGTAGGTTTGATCGTTTACATCGTTATCAACAAACGTTTGGCAGACTAATCTTCCCACACGAGGTTTTCGTGTCAGAGAAAAGTGAAGGCGGCAACTTTTGGTTGCCGCCTTTCTTATTTCATTCTTCCTTGGCATCGGGGATGATGAGCTTGTAGCCCTTGCCATGAATGTTGATGATCTCGATGGCAGGGTCATCCTTCAGGTGCTTACGCAGCTTGGTGATATACACATCCATACTGCGGGCGTTGAAGTAGTTGTCGTCAATCCAGATGGTCTTCAGGGCGAAGTCGCGGTTCAGCACGTCGTTGGCATGAGAGCAGAGCAGGCTCAGCAGCTCCGACTCCTTGGTGGTGAGCTTTGTCTGCTCGCCATTGATGGCCAATATCTGCTTCTGGATGTCGAAAGTGAACTTGCCAATCTTATAGACATTGGTTTCGCGGTTCTTCTTGCCCCTCACCCTGCGCAAGATGGCCTCCACACGGAAGGTGAGTTCCTCCATGCTGAAAGGTTTGGTGATATAATCGTCCGCTCCAAGCTTGAAGCCTTCCAGGATATCTTCCTTCAATGTCTTAGCTGTGAGGAAGATGATTGGAATCTCTGCATTGGCGTTACGCACCTCCTGCGCCAGCGTGAAGCCGTCTTTCTTAGGCATCATCACGTCGAACACACAAATATCATACTTGTTTTTCAAGAAAGCCTTATAGCCGGCATCGCCATCGGGGAAGAGGTCTGCTATATAGCCCTTAGCCTGTAAATACTCCCTGAGCAGCATACCCAGGTTCTCGTCGTCCTCACATAACAGAATACGTAATTTCTCGTCCATATCAATCAATATTAAATAAAGGTAATGCAATAATAAATCTGGTTCCGACATTCAGCTCGCTCTCGGCCTTGATGGTACCGTTGTGGTCGGTAATGACTTTCTTCACATAAGCCAGTCCCAAGCCAAATCCCTTCACATCGTGCAGATTACCCGTATGCACTCTGTAGAACCGTTCAAATATCTTTTTTAAATTTTCTTTCTTGATACCGATGCCGTTGTCCTGCACGGCAATCATCAGCTTCTTACCCTCGTTCCAGGTTTTCACCACCAGATGCAGGTCCACGTCTTCGCGTCTGTACTTCACGGCATTGTCCATGAGGTTGAAGATCACATTGGTGATGTGCATCTCGTCGGCATAGATGATGGGGTCTTCCGCCAACAACTCGCTGTCGATCTTGCCGTTATAGCGTTCCACCTTCAAGGCAAAAGTATGCACCACGCCATCGATGAGGGCATTCATGTCGAGCTCCTTGGGCTTCATGGTGCCCTTCTCACGGTCGAACATCGACATCTGGAGCACTTTCTCCACCTCCAAACGGAGACGCTTGGTCTCGTCGTTGATCACGCCCGAGATATGCTGGAACATGGCTGGCGACTTCGACACGGCGGGGTCGTTCAGCATCTGAGCCGCCAACGAGATGGTGGAGATTGGGGTCTTGAACTCGTGCGTCATGTTGTGGATGAAATCGTTCTTCATCTCCGTCAACTTCTTCTGGCGGAAGATCACATAGATGGTGAAGAGGAAGGTGATCAGCAGCACCAGGGTGAACACCACCGACGGAATCATGAAACTCACAGAGTCGAATATGTAGTCGCGCTTGCCGGGGAAGTGCACTTGCACCATGCTCATTTTGGCAGGCGTATCGTTCAGGAACAGTGGCTGGGTATATACCTGGTCGCTGCCCTTCTCGTTGTAATCGGTGCAGCGATACACCTCCTTGCCGTCGCCATCAATCACCTTGAAGTGGTAGCTCAGGTTCACGCCGTTATCCACCAGACCAGAATGGATGTACTGGTCGAGGTTGCGGAAGTTCACGCGCTCCGACACCGTTTTCACATCGGCGTTATACACCATCTGCCATGCTATCTCATCCAGCAGGTCGCGCTGATAGAGGTAGCGGTTTCGCAGCAAATCGGCCATCGAGCGGGAAGTCTGGGGAATGGTCTTGGTGCCATGACGGCGGGAAATCATCGCTTTGGGCAACTCCTGCGAACTACTGGAGAAGGTTTTCAGTTCAATCTTCGAGCCATCTGGACTCGTGATGGTATAGGTTTGCGATTGTGAGCGGGAGCCTTGGGAGCTCTGGTTCCAGGCTGCACGGTCTTGCTTGGAGATGTCTTCTCGCAGCCAGCGGTCCACCTCCTCTTGCTCCACATCTTTCGAGGCAGCCAGAAGCGCACGCTTCACCGACTCGTCGAACTGCTCGTTGCGCATGGTGGCCATCTCCTCGATGTAGCTGATTTGGAGATACAGCAAGCTGAGGAACGAGAGGCCCATCACAATGCCTAATATCCATATAGTAGTTTTTCTCATATCGCGATTATTACGCTTAAATGTTAAATTCAGGGCAAAATTAACAATTCGATTCGGAACAAACAAGCGTTTTGTAAAAAAAAAGCGGCGAATTAAGTTAATTTCGTTAAAATTTAGGTCAGGAAAGCGGATCATGTCCGCAATGAGAGGGGAAAAGAGGGATGCTTTTGCATAACGAAATAGGGACTGCACCCATTTCTTGGTACAGTCCCTATCATATAAAAAGGTGGATGAAATATTATTCTTCGTCCTTGTTGCTCTCCTCGAACTCCTTGATGAGTTTGTTCTGCACATCGGTAGGAACAAGCTCGTAGCCAGAGAAGCTCATCACGAATGATGCGCGACCACCGGTGAGTGAGCTCAGGGCAGTTGAGTAAGACGACATCTCCTTCAGAGGCACCTTAGCGCTCAGCTTCTGGAAGCCAGACTCGCTGTCCATACCCATGATCATCGCGCGACGACCCTGCAGGTCGCTCATCACATCACCCATATAGTCGGCAGGCACCAGCACATCCACATCATAGATAGGCTCCAGAATCTTCGGACCTGCGTTGCGGAATGCCTCGCTGAAAGCGTTACGACCAGCCAGCATGAATGAGATTTCGTTTGAATCAACTGGGTGCATCTTACCATCATATACTATTACGCGTACGTCGCGCGCGTAAGAGCCAGTCAATGGACCCTGCTCGAGGCGTGACATGATACCCTTCAGGATGGCTGGCATGAAGCGAGCGTCGATAGAACCACCAACGATGGCGTTGTAGAACACCAGCTTGCCGCCCCACTCCAATGGATATTCGTCCTTACCCTTGACAGAGATGCGGTATTCCTGACCGTTGAACTTGTAAACGGTTGGCTCAGGCATACCCTCGCTGTAAGGCTCAACGATGAGGTGAACCTCACCGAACTGACCTGCACCACCAGACTGCTTCTTGTGACGATAGTCGGCACGAGCTGCCTTGGTAATGGTTTCACGATAAGGAATGCGTGGCTCCTCATAGATGATCTGCATCTTCTCGTTGTTCTCCATGCGCCACTTCAAGGTGCGCAGGTGGAACTCACCCTGACCGTAGAGGATGGTCTGGCGCAACTCCTTGCTCTGGTCAACAATCCAAGTAGGATCTTCCTCGTGCATGCGGTTCAGCAAGCCCATCATCTTCTCCATATCTGCCTCGTTAGCAGGACGGATAGCGCGAGAGTACTTAGAGTTAGGATACTTGATGAAATCGAAACGGTAATCGCAGTCCTTGCCATTCAGGGTGTTACCTACGCGTACATCCTTCAGCTTCACGGTGCAACCTATATCGCCTGCCACCATAGCCTCTACCTTCTCACGGGTAGAACCTGAAGGTGAGAAGATCTGGGCAATACGCTCCTTTGAGCCACGGTCGGCATTCGTCAGGTCGTCGCCTTCCTTCAGCGTACCGCTCATCACCTTGAAGTACTGTACATCACCGATATGAGGCTCAACAGCTGTCTTGAAGAAGAAGATAGAAGTAGGACCGTTAGCGTCGAGCTTCACCTCCTCACCTGCCGTGTTCTTCACAGCTGGCATATCGTCAGCGAAAGGCACCACGTTGCCCAAGAACTCCATCAAGCGGCTCACACCCATATTCTTACCTGCGCAAACGCAGAACACTGGGAACATGCCACGAGCAGCCAGACCCTTGCGGATACCCAAGCGGATCTCGTCCTGAGTCAAAGGCTCTTCCATGAAGAACTTCTCCATCAAAGCCTCATCGTGCTCAGCAGCAGCCTCAACCAAAGCATTGTGCAGCTCGGTAGCCTTGTCCATTTCTGAAGCAGGGATGTCCTCGATGGTAGCAGCACCACCGTCCTCACCCCAAGAAAGCTTCTTCATCAGCAGCAAGTCGATAACGGAATTGAAGTTAGGACCCGCATTCAAAGGATACTGAACGCGTACCACCTTGTTGCCGTAGGTCTCATGCAGACGCTCCACCACATTGTCGAAGTCGCAGTTGTCAGAGTCAAGCTTGTTGATCAGGAAGATAACGGGCTTGCCCAACTTATCAGTATAACGGAAGTGGGTCTGGGTGGTTACCTCGGGGCCATACTGACCATTGATGATCAGCACAGCAGTGTCGGTAACGTTCAGAGCTGTCAGGTATGCACCTGCGAAATCGTCTGCTCCCGGGCAGTCGATGATGTTCAGCTTCTTGCCGTTATATTCAACATGAAAAACTGTAGAGAACACAGAGTAACCATATTCCTGCTCAACAGGGAAATAGTCACTGGCGGTATTCTTCTGGGTAACTTTACCGCGACGTTTGATGATACCACCCTCAAAGAGCAAAGACTCAGTGAGAGTGGTTTTCCCGGCGCCATCACTACCTAACAAGGCAATGTTCTTAATCTCGTTTGTTTGATAAACTTTCATGATATATTATTAATAAATTTATATTTCATGCCATATCGCCATTTCAAAAGGCCGTGCAAATTACTAATTCTACGCAAGAAAAACAACTATTCGGCCACTTTTTTATAATTTCATAACGATTTTAGTCAATAGCTATCTGATTGCTCACGGGTGAAATCACGAAAGTGAACTCGTAATCCTGATACGGAAGCATGTATTCCTCCAGTGGTATAGTGCCCCAGCTATTCACGCAGCCAAGACCTTGCTGCACCTTATCAATCAACAAGTTGGTGAGCTTGGCAGGTTCAATCTCGTGCGAGTGCATCTGATGTTTCGTCATCCCCTCATCGAGCGATTCAATGGTGTAATGCAGCGCAGATGCCGAGAATGGCTGTTCGGCCACCACCTGAATGCCCTTGCCCGTATTGTTGGTAATTTTCCAATAACGGATATCGGTTTTATTACCATTTTCCTGCGGACGGATGTAAGGATAGAACTGCTCGGTGACGGTCTGCTTGTAGATACCTAAGAAGGTGCTGTATTTACGGTCGGCATAGTTCTCAATCGGGCCGCGGCCATAGTACTCGATGTTCTCGTAGCACTCAGGCATTGGCAGCTGCATGCCGAAGCGGAACAGGTTGGCCACTTTGGCATCCTTGTCGGCCTGGAGCTTCTGGGTCACCTTCACCGCTCCTTTATTATTAATAAGGTATGACAGCTCCAGCTTGGCCTTCACGCCCTCCATCTCATACTCGGCCTTTACCTTGGCCATACCATCAGACTCTTCCTGCGAGAGTTTCGTCAACTTGATGGTTGGGTTCTTCCAAGCGGCAAAACGTCTTTGCAGGTTGGCACCGAAGTCGTTGTCGGTTGGCGCGCGCCAGAAGTTTGGCGTCAGGGCAGCGCCCTCGTTCAGCACTTCCTGCCCATTCAGCTGATACTTCACCAAGTAGCCTGTTTGGCGACTGAACTCCATGCGGAACTGCTCACCCTTCACGATGAGGTAATGGCGATCGTTGTCCTGAATCACAGGCTTCGTTTCGGACACATTGTTCACCACTGCGTTCTTCAGCGCCACGTTGGTTCCCTGGAATGGGTTGATTACCAGCTGGTCTTTAGCCACCTCATAGTCCACAGGCAGCAAGCCGTCGCGCTGCTTCAGCTTGTAGCTCACGTTCAGCAACCACTCGCAGTGCTTGCAGGTCTCACCATAATCGAGTTGAATAGTCACTGTCTGTTGTGGAGCAACATCCAAATTATCTATCCTACCCGTTTTCTCCACCTTGCCGTTGTGTATCAGCTGCCAACCCAAATAGTAGTCAGAGAGATCGCGGAAGAAGTTTTCGTTATAAATGCTGATGATACCCTTGTCGGCATCCACCATTTTTGTCCAGATGTTCTGGTAGAAATACCCCACCTCATACATGTGAGGATTCGGCACACGGTCGGGGCTGATCAGACCATTGTCGCAGAAGTTCTGGTCGCTGGCATCAAACTTGTTGAAGTCGCCGCCATAGCCATAAATCATCTTGCCGTTCTTCTGCCAACGAACTGACTGATCCACGAAGTCCCAGATAAAGCCACCCTGATACTTCGGGTATTTGCGTATGATGTCCCAATACTCCTTGAAGCCACCCTCGGAGTTACCCATCGCATGGGCATACTCGCACTGAATCAACGGCTTGGTCTTTGAGGGGTCTTCGCTATACTTGATGGAATTGTTGTAATCCAAGTACATCGGGCAGTAGATATCGCTCTTGCCGTCGTAGCCAGCACGTTCGTACTGCACAGGGCGGCTCTTGTCCTCAGCCTTGATCCAGTCGTAGGCAGCTTCGAAGTTGGCACCATAGCCAGCCTCGTTGCCCAACGACCAGAAGATGATGCTGGGGTGGTTGAAGTTGCGCTGCACATTGCGCTGGTTACGCTGCATGTGGGCCAGCTTGTAGTCGTCGCGGATGGCCAAAGTCTTATCGCCATAGCCCATGCCGTGGGATTCGAGGTTAGCCTCAGCCACCACATAAATGCCATACTGGTCGCAGAGGTCGTACCAGTAGGAATCGTTGGGATAGTGACTGGTTCTCACACCGTTGATATTGAATTTCTTCATGATTTGGATATCCTGCATCATGCGCTCGCGAGACACCACATAGCCACCATCGGGGTCGAGCTCGTGACGGTCGGCACCCTTGAAGAGCACTGCCTGGCCGTTCACCAGCAGCTGGGCGTTCTTGATTTCAATCTTGCGGAAGCCCACCTTCAAGGGAATCACCTCCACCGTATTGGCTCCATTCTTCAGCGTTGCCTTGAGGGTATATAAGTAAGGTGTCTCTGCCGTCCACTTCGAAGGGTTGGCAACATTCAGGGTGACAGAGGTCTGCGGAGCGGCCTTCACGCTCTGCGAAGCCACTTCCTTGCCGGCAGCATCCAGCAAAGCCAACTCCACAGTGCCACCACCCTTGGTGGTGAGTTGTACATCCAACTTGCCATTCTTGTATTGTGCATCCAAGTCGGGCGTCACACGAATGTCACTGATTTGTTGCTTATTGCGCGCATAGAGATAGCTGTCGCGAGCCACACCGCAGTAGCGGAAGAAGTCCTGATCCTCCAAGTAGGTGCCATCGCACCAGCGGAACACCTGGAAGGCGATGAGGTTCTTCTGCCCGGGTTTCACAAACGGCGTGAGGTCGAACTCTGCCTCCAGCTTGCTGTCCTCGCTATAGCCCACGAAGCGGCCATTCACCCAAAGGTAGATGTTAGAGGTTACCGAGCCGAAGTGGGCAATAATCTGCTTGCCGTTCCAGCCAGCAGGCACGGTAATCTCCTTGCGGTAAGAGCCCACATGGTTGTTCTTGATAGGAATCTCGGGCGGATTGCTCTTGAACTGGTTCATCCAGGCATAACCAATGTTCACGTAGAGCGGGTCGCCATAGCCGTTCAGCTCCCACATGCCTGGCACAGGCATTGCGCCCCAGGACTTGTCGTTGAAGTCGGTTTTCCAGAAATCGGTGGGCCTTGCATCGGCATCTTCCACCCAATTGAACTTCCACACACCATTCAGTGTCATGTAGTTGGCGGCTTGTTCGGGGGTGCCCTGCGCCGCCTTGTCATTCTCGAAAGCGAAGTAGTGGCTATGCATCGGCAAGCGGTTCACCTCGTTCACGCGTGGGTCTTGCCACTCGTTGCTTTGAGCCTGTGCGCCCAGAGCCATCACAGCCAGCAAACCCATCATCAAATGTCTTTTCATACTGATATGCTTTAAGGTTATTTATTTTCCAATCGACAAATGTAGGCATTTTGCCGAAATTATACTACTTTTGTAGGTGAAATCTTTCAGTTATGGCAGGAATTTACATACATGTGCCCTTTTGCAAGACGCGATGTGCCTATTGCGACTTCTACTCCACCACCTTGGAGGAGCTGAAGCCACGCTACATCGATGCGGTGTGCCAGGAGTTGCTGATGCGGGCCACCTACCTGCTCGGCGAACCCATCCTGACGGTCTATCTGGGAGGAGGAACGCCTTCTCAGCTTTCTGCGGAAGAGCTCAAGAAGCTGTTCTACTGCATTGATAAGGTGTATGGTTTGAGGGATTGCCAGGAGATTACCTTGGAGGCGAACCCTGACGACCTGACGGAGGAGTATGTGGAGATGCTGGCCTCGATGCCTTTCAACCGCATCAGCATGGGTATCCAAACTTTCCACGACCCTACTCTACAGCTGATGGGGCGTCGGCATACTGCCACTCAGGCCATTGAGGCGGTGGGCCGATGTCAGGATTATGGCTTCGACAACATCAGCATCGACTTGATTTACGGGTTGCCTGGCGAGACTCCCGAGCGCTGGCGGCAAGACCTGCAAACGGCTTTCAGCTTGGGGGTGCAGCACATTTCTGCCTATCATCTTACTTACGAGCAGGGCACTCGCCTGTGGGAAATGTTGCAGCAGGGAAAGGTGAGCGAGGTGGACGAAGACACCAGCGTGGAGCTGTTCCGCATGCTATGCGATGAGATGCAGCAAGCTGGCTATGAGCATTATGAGATTTCCAACTTTGCCCTCCCCGGCTATCGCTCTCGGCACAACAGTGCTTATTGGCGCGAGGTGCCTTACTTGGGTTGCGGCCCAAGCGCCCATTCGTTCGATGGGTCGAGCCGCGAATGGAATGTGGCTTCGCTTTCCGACTATATCATGGCGATTGAACAGGGGCATCGTGATTTCGAGCATGAGAGACTGGATATCAACACCCGCTATAATGAAATGGTGATGACACGCCTGCGCACCTGCGAGGGGATTCCGCTGTCAGCGTTGCAGCAACGCTTCGGCAAGACATACCACGATTATTGTCTGCATCTGGCCACCCCTTTCATCCGCCAAGGCTTGTTAGAGCAGCAAGGAGATACCCTCCGTCTTACACGCGAAGGCATCTTTGTATCAGACGATATCATCAGTGATTTAATGAAGATTTAGACTATATTCTTAAGGACTAAAAACAAATTTCCCCTACTCCTTTACCTTAAATTTTGATGGTGCAGGCTTGCCCTGAGCCTTAAAGGCTTTGTTCATGGAGGCCTGCGAGGAGAATCCACACTTCTGCGCCACATCAGACAGACGCATGGTTGGATCCTGTTGGATGAGGCTGATGGCATGACGCACGCGCAGCTGCGAAATCATGTCGTAATACGACTGGTAGCCGCAACGACGGATGACCTCGGAGAGATAGGTGGAATTGGTGCCCAAACGCTGCAGCAGGGTGTCGCTCACCAAGTGAGGCTCGGTATAGATATGCTCGTCGTTGAGTAAGTGATTCAGGCGCAGAATCAGCCCTTTATATCGATCTTCAAGCTGAGTAGGCGCTTCTTCTTCGACCTGTTCTTCCACAGGC
>CACZRQ010000139.1 GCA_902783615.1 uncultured Bacteroidales bacterium
CATCCAGGCTATCCTCATCGCCACTAATCAAGATAGTGGATATCTTTCCTGCTTTGTAAAGCTTCTCTGTTGCATCGATCCTGAACACAAAGAATCTATTCACCACCCTCCCTATCCTGGTCTGTGGAGTAGTGCCCAGTAACAACCCCACTTCACGATAAGGAATTGCCTCCACATCATCATACACCTTCCCCTTTGCATTGCTTGTCACCAGATAGTCACAAATCAGCACCAAGATAAGGATGGCAACAAGGCCTGCCACGATTATCTTCAATATGCTTTTCAGGAGTTTCATAAATCACTTCATCTCTCAATCCGACCATATAGCCTTCCTGTCATCTATATTGTTGTATTTATCGGTACAATCTTCTTATCCAAAGCTTCATCAATCAAGAAACACTTTTGAGAGTCGATCATGGCAAAGTGGTCAAACTCCACCAAATCCTCTTCTTCGCCATCCAATCTTGTGTGGCCAAACACTTGGAAAACCTTGTTCAAGCCATAGACTGGCATTGCTTCTGCAAAGGGATGCTCATACACATCAGCCCAAAGCATACTGCCCGTCTCCTCGCCAAACATGGAGCGTTCTCTGCCAACTATTGAGAGCATTTCCTGACCATCCGAACTATCATCCAACAGGTTAATCCTGTCAATGATATCTGGTTTAGCAACAGATATTTCCTCATCAGCAAGTTTCCACATCTTGGCATTCACCCTACTGAGCCAATAAGCAGTCAAACCAGCATGACTGAACAGATAGGTTGTTCCCTTCACCTCCTCGACATGAGCCAACTTGAAACAATCCTTATATTCATTGAAAGCATCATGATACTTCTGCCAATTCCACTTTTCCAAACGAGTCCCCCGTGCCAACTCATAGAAAACCTTTGAGCTATAATGTTGGTCATGATTCCCCTTCAGCAACACCACCTTCTCCCAATTGCCCTGCTTCAGGGCAATAATCTCCATCATATTCCCGAAGATGTCATCAGCCACACCTGTCTCATCACGATATGGATCCAGGTAATCACCCAGGAACACCACCTTATCTACATCGTTAAGGTAGTGCATCACAGGCTCCTTCCAAAAGATTCGCCCATGAACATCGGGTACAATTAATATCCTATGTGCCATAGCCTTTGTTCAATCGAGGTCGTTTAAAAGTTCATCAACGGAGTCATACACCTTATTAGGGTTCTTGCCAGACTTGGTCTCCATAATGGCAGCTTTAGTCACTTCATTAGGCTCATCATATACAATGCTAAGCAACACACTTTCAACATAATTGTTAAGTGTGCGATTCTCTTTTGCTGCCTTGAGCTTCAATCTTTCCAAAAGATCAACTCTCAAACGAAAAGATGCAGGCTTTCTTACTACTGTTGTTGCCATACTATGAAATTTAAGTGTAATACATTTCAATACAAAAGTAGAATCTTACCAACTATTCACTAAGGGTTAATATCCTCTATCTTTATTTCAGTCAACATCCCCTTTGTAAGATTAGTTTCTTTTGCCAAGCGATTGGCCTGCATTTGTACGACTCGTTCAAAGAGATTCCTTACATAACGGGCATTACCAAAATCCTTAGGCTTTTCAGCAACCACTTGCGACAAGGCATTTCTCACATAATCCCTCACATCTTCCGTCAATGTGTATTCATGCTTTTTGGCAATAGAGAAGAAAATTTCAGCCAGTTCGTCTGCGGAATAATCAGGGAAATAGATATAACGATTGAAACGGCTACGCAAGCCAGGATTGGAGTTAATAAACTCCTCCATTTCCTTTGTGTAACCAGCTAAGATAACGATGAGTCTATCCCTATCATCCTCCATACGTTTCAGCAAGGTGGAGATGGCCTCCTGTCCGAAATCCTCTCCTTTGGCAATCAGTGAGTAAGCTTCATCAATGAACAACACGCCATCCAAAGCCTTGTCAATGATGCGATTGGTCTTGACTGCCGTTTGCCCCACATATTCAGCCACTAAGCCTGAACGGTCAGTCTCCACCAAATGGCCTTTCTTCAAGATTCCCTTATCTCTGAAAATGCCTGCCAATATCCTGGCAACAGTTGTCTTACCTGTACCTGGATTGCCCGTAAACACACAATGATAGCTCACCTCTGGCAAAGACAATCCCATTTCCTTACGTTTCTGACGAACAGTGATGAAGTTTGAAAGTGTCTTTACTTCATCCTTAACAGATTGCAGACCTATTAGTTTTTCAAGTTCTTCTTCAGGAATGGCAGAAGCGGTATCTCGTTCTGCTCCCTCTGGCCTTTGTTCGTTGATGATCAACATCTTGTCAAGCCAAGCTTGCTCTTTTGGCGTGACATTCCCATCAATCTTAGCAATAGCAGAAACAAGGCGGTAAAGATTAATCCTATATTTCTCGAGGTCATCTTTGTCTCCTCCACAGACTGAGAGAATCGCTGTAAAGTTGTAATCATCAACACCTTTTATATTAACAGAAATGCCAACATCCAACAATGATTTATAGAGATCTTCCACGTCGTGCATAAAGTTGATATGTGGTGAACTCAAAGCTTTGTCAAAAAGATCATATTGCTCCATGTCACTCAATCCATTGATAATACCTATAACCAAAGCTAAGCACTGGTCTTCTTTCAATTGGTACAACCAATTATCCGTTAGATGCCCCATTTCTTCATAGCACCTCTTCATGTCCTGAGCAAATACACTCTTCAATAAAAACATGAAAACCCTACGATCCCTTATCGGGTCACCACCGCATTTCACAGACAGATCACTCATAGCATCATAAACGGCCTTGCTCCGACTGATTTTCTCAATAAGCTTTAGTATGGATAATGAATATTTCTTTATTTCATCAAACTGAGTCTTTGATATTTCTGCATGAAAACAAGAAGTTTGTTTATTCTCTGGATAGAGGTAATCTATCACCCTATCAGTAGATGATTCCTTTTTAGCCTCATTATCCCTTTTATTAGCTTCTTCTGCTAATGCCCATAGAATAATGCATCCCAAAACTATACAAATAAATATTGTCAGTGTATCCATACAATATAATTATAGATTAAGTTTCTTAACCTTTCATCACTATTTCGCGCTCCTCTTCTGATAACCCATATAGGTCAAAAACTCGTTGATCAATCTCGTTATCAGTTGCCGAGATTTGATTACTGATATCATTGCAAGCCGATTTATACTGGTTGAAGTATTCTTCCCATTCGTCTTGCTGCACCAACGTGAGCTTGATTTTCTGCTTCTTCAACTCTGCCACAAATGCCTTGAAATCCAGTTGATCGAAGGTTTGCAAAGTTGTCGTTACCTTTACGCCCTCTATGTTCTCCACCAATCTTCTTAAGAACCGACCTCGCTTCTCTTGCAGTTCCTTATTCAATGACAACATTTTGTCGGCAAGGGCTATAAAGGGTTGCTGCTTTCCTTCTGCAACATGAAAATTTTCAAAATAGACTTTACGAACTTCACGACGATTTTCTCCAAGTTCTGGACAAATACATCGTATCCAAAACTTTGCTAGACTTGAGTTCAATATTGCCAACAAGAATTTTAGTGAGAATTCTTCATTATTAGACGTTATAATAAAAGCTTTGTCATTGCATATTGCACCGCTTTCATCGTAACAAAAAGGCAAATATTTTGTCATATTTGGATAAACAATCTTTGGCTTTTTAAAATCCTCAAAATAATCTGCTCCCCAACGCTGTGAAGCATACCATTCATATCTTATTCCTGTTTCTGCTTTGTTTCTTGAAGACAACTTATCTTTATGGTTCAACAGATGGTGATATATCGCAGGATATTGGCTTTCAAAAGCTTTCTCTGCTTCAATCGAACATCCTTGAATTGAGTTATCAAGGTGCAAGGGGAAGTGCCAAGGAACAAAAATGATGAATTGATCTTTGGCTTCAACTTTCCAAGGTTCAATATCTCTTCCTCTAAGAAGAGGGCGTATCATCTGTTCAGAATTAGGGTCCTCTTCAATAAGGAAGGTTTTGATGGCATTATCAATAAAGAAAGCATCATTATATCCGGTTTTTATACCATAGTTTATAGATATCGGTAAGTCTTTTAATGCCTTACCACAAGAGTTAATTTTTGCCAGAACTTCAACGACACGAGCGTCTCTTATTGTCCATGCCTCAGAATTGAAACTTGTTTCAATAGCATGTTTTGATACATATTCCAATAAATTATCTTGCTGATTCTTAACTATACAAGCCCTTGTTTTTCCCAAATAATCATTCTTTTTTGCAATAAGAATTTGGGGATCAACCGTTGCATCCTCAAAAACAGGAACGCCTGGGAAATCGATTAAGATTAAAGGACTCATTTTGCTAACTAAAAATCGTCGCAAAGGCTCACCATAATTAATCTTCAACCATTTATTCGAAGCAATGAATCCTAACAATCCTTTATTTTTCAATAATTTACATCCTTTCTCATAAAATAGGCAATAAATGTCAGCACTCTTATTATAAGTCTCAAAACCACATTGAGAATAGGCAACACTCATAGCTCCCATGCTCTGTAATTGTACATATGGTGGATTTCCAATAACAACGTCGAAGCCCCCATTGGCAAAGACTTGTGGGAACTCCTGTTGCCAGTTGAAAGCCTTATCGCCAGCGATGGCAGGATCACTAATCAGGGAATTACCACATTTGATGTTTTTGTTCAAGGCATTGAGCTTGCGATGTGGCTTAGCAGTGCGTAGCCACAAAGAGAGTTGCGCAATCTCAACACTCTCTTCGTTGATGTCAACGCCATAGAGGTTGTTCTCCAGAATGTCCTTATCAATGTCGTGGAACACCAGCGTAGAGTCAGTAATCTTTGCCTCCAAGGCATCAATCAGGTCATGCTCCTTTATCAGGAATGAAAGGGCTGTATTCAGGAAAGCACCACTACCACAGGCTGGATCAAGGATTGTGATTTGTAACAACCATTCACGATATTTGTACAGGTTGTCAAGCAATCGCTGACGAGTTTGCAACTGTTTACGCTTCTCAAGCGTATAGTCTTCTTCATTGATGCCCAAAGCCTGCTTCTTTTCCTCACAAAGACGCCCCACTGTATTCTCCACGATGTATTTAGTGATGTATTGTGGCGTATAGAACACACCATCCTGCTTGCGACGGGAAGTCTTGGGAGCCTCGCCATTGGTAATCTGTTGGGTAACCTCTTCAATCTCAGTCAGCGAGTTCTCGAAGATGTGGCCAAGGATGTTGACATCCACTTCGCTCTCGAAATCGTAGGTGGAAAGGTGACGTGTATGCTCCACCAAAATTTCATCTGTTATCTTGATGCTATCCAATATCTCATCGGGCTTGAACAAGCCACCGTTGTATGCAAATATCTCGTATTTCTTCCCATGAAAACCAGTATTCATGTAGCCGAAGTACTTCTTCACTCGGTCATAGAAGGGGCGATATTCATCCATTTCCTTCAATTTCTCCCATTGGTCAATGATCTGCACCATCGAGTTGGGAGGCAACAAGCCGCAATCTTCAGCAAAGAAGATAAACAATAGGCGGTCGAGCAACTTTTGGGTTTTCTTGAACAATAACAGTTGATCAATATCAGGGTTAAGTGCCTCGATATCAGCGAAAAGTTCGCGTTTGAACTGAGAGTAATCACGATACAGTGCCTTGGTAATCTGATCTTCGCTCGACACTGATTCTTCTTTCATTCTAATGGCTGCACCTGCCTTCACCTGATTCCAGGAAAGGCAAAGATACAATACCCGAAAATCTTCTTCATCCAAAGTAAAGAGATTCCATTCTCGATGTTCTACGGCATTGTCAATGTAGAGTCGTAGTTTCTCAAAATTGGAGATGATGACAAAGCGAGTGCCAACATGCTGACTCTTATAGCCGAAAGCCTGTGCTTCAATCTTCGAGAGGTCGGTGGTCTTATGGTCTTTCAGCTCAATCACACCAATTACCTTGCCATCCTGCAAGATGGCACCATCGGCTTTCTTGGCGTTCGTCTCGTTCTTCTGCTCGGTAATCAGATTGTAATCAGGCGACGGATTCAACGTATAGCCCAGAACTTTCACGAACAGTTCACGCAGGAACCCCTCTTGAAACTGCTCCTCCTTGCTCTGACGGATATTGGCCTGTATGTTCTTGTCGAGGAAATACAACTGATATTTCTGCCAAGCGTCCAAGGTTTGTTCCTCTGGGAGCATGGACAGGAATTTCTTCACTATGGTTTTCTGGAATAGCATAACTTTCGGTTTTTAGGGCAAATATAATGCTTTTTTGATGAAAAGATGTAGAATCTCCCAAGTTTTTTTATATCTTCGCACCCAAGTATTAACTTTTTAATCATTCGTAGCAATGGAAACAACTTTGAATCGTGGTGCAACGGACTGCACAAAAGGGGAAATAGTGATGTACCAGCCAGATGAAACCATCAAGCTGGAGGTAAGAATTGAAAAAGATAGCGTATGGCTGAATCGAATGCAAATGGCTTTATTGTTTGGCAGAGACGTAAAGACAATAGGCAAACATATCAACAACGCATTACGTGAAGAATTGTCCAATATCGCAACTGTCGCAAAATTTGCGATAGTTCAAAACGAAGGAGATAGATTGGTAAATAGAAATGTCGATTTTTACAACCTTGACATGGTACTTTCTGTTGGTTATAGAGTGAAGTCTGAACAAGGCATCAAATACAGGAGGTGGTCAAATGAAATTCTAAAACAGTATCTATTAAGAGGTTATGCTGTTAATCAACGTATCTCAGCATTAGAAAACAAAGTAGCAGACTTAACTAAACAAGTGGATTTCTTTGTCCGCACATCTCTTCCACCTGTTGAGGGTGTTTTCTATGATGGCCAAATATTCGATGCATATCTGCAGATTACCAACCTCATCAAGCAGGCTAAAAGGTCTATAATATTGGTGGATAATTATATAGATGAAAGCACCTTGCTGATGCTTAGCAAGCGAAGTGCTGGGGTTAGAGCAACCATCTATACCCGCCAACTCACCTCGCAACAACAATTGGATTTGAGTAGGCATAACTCGCAGTACCCACCTATTAATATAATGGTGTGCCGTCATAACCACGACCGTTTCCTGATTATCGATGATGTGCCTTACCTGTTTGGTGCCAGCATTAAGGATGCAGGCAAGAAACTATTTGCATTCATCAAGATGCAGGAAACAGCTGCTACTGACATACTTAACTTTATCAGATAACTTAGCCATTATTTTTTTGCAAAACACACGAAAAGTTGCCTTCACCCTTCACCTTTTCTTAAAACACCTTGATATTGCTGATTTATCAGGGTGAAGGCAGGTGAAGGGAGGTGAAGGGAGGTGAAGGGAAGTGAAGGCAGAATAATACTTATATAACAAGCGCCAACTCATAGTAATTTTTAGTTTCGAAAGTGAATTTCAACATCTCCCTCTACCAAATCAATATTATTTCATTGAATATAAGGTTTTTATATCGAAATCTGCTCCTACTTTGCTCCTACTTTGCTCCTACTTTGCTCCTACTTTGCCCCTACTTTGCTCCTACCTTGCCTCTACATAAACGATTACGAAAGCGTAATGACTGACACAAAGGTAGCTCGCAGAAATGAGAAGGCTGACTTTCAAGATTTCAGATTTGGAATGACTCCGGAATTCTCTAGAGAATTTTGGGGTTTCCCCTAAGGAAAGCAATAGCCAGCACGCCTACGAGCAAGAAATTCTCTAGAGAATTTTCGGGTTACTGTTGATTGGGAAACTTACAAGGACTGCATAACAAATCTGCCAGATAGTGCACGAAATGTATCAGAAATAAACAAATAGGTAGGGGCAAGGTAGGGGCAAAGTAGGAGCAAAGTAGTGGCAAAGTAGGGGGAAAGTGACGGAAAAGTTTTCGTAACTACAAAAATATCTGTATTTTAGCAAGCGAAAAATCAAAATTTGGTAGGGGGAAAACTAAAAATCAACATTTTTGAATGAAAAATTTCTAAAAAAGTCAACCAGCCGTTAAAACGGCTGGCTACCCTTATCTGACGCCTAAAGGCATCACTAGCGAGTTTTTATCATTCGTAGCAACGGACTTGGGAGCACCACTAGCAATTTTGCCTTCACCTCCCTTCATCTGCCTTCACCTCCCTTCACCTGCCTTCACCTGCCTTCACCTCCCTTCACCCTGATAAACCAGCAATATCAAGGTGTTTTAAGAAAAGGTGAAGGGTGAAGGCAACTTTTTGTTTTTTTACGAAATTTTGGTTATTTACATATTTATGCAAATCGGAATTGTATATACAGTGCCCAGGAAAAAGGAATGCTTTTGTCGTTGAGGCTACCCCATTTTTACGCCCCAGTTAGGAAAAACTTGCGCTCTCGTTAGAGAAATAGTTTTTCCTAACGAAACAACAAGAAAGGGGGGGGGGAACAGTTGCATAAATATACAGTACAAGTTAAGGAGTGATGACTTTAGGGATTATTATCACCCTATTAGAAGACTTCCGAAACTTATGCAAAATAAAGAGAGGGAGCAAACCTGCTCCCTCTCGATTAGTAAATAGAAACTATTTATTCAGCTTTTTCTTCTTCCTTCTGGAAGCTCTCGTCAATTTGACGGATCTTCTCTTTGGCCACTTCAATCTCAGCCTTCAGCTTGTCCATCTTCTTGTTCAGCTCAGTGAGCAAGCTGTTGCCAGTCTTGGAGGTTGCATTCAGGAAGCCCAGGTTATTTTCGTAGGTATGCAACTCGTTGATCAAGTTCTCATAATTGCGCACCAACTTCTCACGCTCACGGTAGATGGCCTGTAAACCAGTTTCCTGAGCCTTACCAGCTGCAGCACGGAACTTGCTGACTTTCTTAGCCATGCTCAGGTTGAATGTCTTGTAAAGTTTATCAACCAGGGCACGATACTGCTCGTAAATCTTATCTTTATCCTTGAAAGGCACATGTCCAATTTCGTTCCATTCGGCCATCAGACTGTGAATCTTCTGGTTGTTCTCGTCGCTCTCTTCCTGCTCCTTCAGTTCCTTGAGCTGCTCGATGATGCTCTTCTTACGTTTCAGGTTGTCGTTCTCGATAGAACGTTGTGAAGTGGTGGCAGCACCCTTCTGCTCGAAGAAATAGTCGCAAGCGGCAATGAAACGTTTCCACAATGCATCTGAATAACGCTTAGCCACAGGACCAATGGTTTTCCATTCTTTCTGGAGTTTCACCAGCTCTTCAGCCGTTTCCTTCCATTCCTTGCTGTCTTTCAGTGCTTCCACACGTTCCACCAGGGCACGTTTCTTCTCCAGGTTATCGTTCATGCGAGCCTTAGCCTGCTTGAAATATTCGCTCTTCTTCTGGAAGAAATCATCGCATGCCTTGCGGAAACGCTCGAAAATCTTCACGTTCATCTTCTGCGGAGCATGGCCTATGGTCTTCCACTTATTCTGGAGTGCAATCACTTCCTTCGTTTTCTTTTCCCAAGCTTGGAAACCAGTGAGCTTAAGATAGTCGATACCTTCTACGATTTCGCAAATCACCGTCTTCTTGTCCAGGTTCTCCTGCTCCACCTTCTTCTGCTCTTCGAAATGCTGCTGATGCTTTTTGTTGAGTAGGGTAGAGGCAGCCTTGAAGCGAGCCCAGATCTCATCGCGCAACTCCTTGGCCACAGGACCCGTGTCGCGATATTCCTGGTGCAACTTCTGCAGGTGACGGAATGCAGCCACCACATCTTCCTCTTCAGCAAGTTTCTCTGCGGTTTCACACAGGCGAGTCTTGATTTCCAGATTCTTCTTGAAATCATATTCACGGAACTCGTTGTTGAGTTTCAACAGATCGTAGAACTTCTCTACATACAACTGATAGCTCTTCCAAAGCTCGTTGGCTTTGTTCTGAGGAATCAGCGTCACTTCATGCCATTGCTGCTGCAGTTTCTTGAACTCGTTGTAGTTCTTATTCGGATCTTCTGGCGATTCGATGAGTTCCTTGAGCTCTTCGATGATAGCCAGTTTCACTTGATAGTTCTTTTCACGCAGCTTCTCCTCCTCGGCATTCAGCTCGCTTCTCTTCTCTTTGACAATGGCCATCACTTGCTTGAACTCATCTTCTTCCGCATCTGGGGCGGGAACAAAATCTTCCTCGTTGCCTCCACCTTCAATGAAAGCCCTTTTGGCGGCTTCCACCTCGGCATTGTGCAACCTGTAGAAATTCTGTTTCAAGCTGTCGATTTCAGCTTTCGAAGCTTGCTCCACATCCTCGACGATTTCTTTCATCTTGGCCAGAATCTCTGGTTTGGTTAATTTACGTGCAGATTCATCCTCGGCAGCTGCTTCGAGTGCTTCCTGAGCCTCTTCAGCTGCCTCTTCCGGTATTGTCAGTTCCTGAGCTGCTGGCTCTGGAGCTTCCACCGTTTGCTTTACATCTTCTAATCCTTCCTCTATCTTAGGCAGATTAGTGTCCTGAGTGTCCGTCATTGTCAATAGATATTTAAGTGTACGTACGGGATACCCCGCTTTTTACATTATCAAGTTACAAATTAATGAATAAAAAAGGAGATTTCATATTTTTTTGCATCTTTTTTTTATTCTTAGTGTTATTTTTAGGGGAAATGGACCCCAAAAAGCGTCTTATAGCATAAAAAAACCGATTATTCCTATGTCAAAGCTACCGTGATGACCATATAGATGAGCATACCCATGATATCGCTGATGATGGTGATAAACGGGCCGGTGGCAATGGCTGGATCGATTTTCAGCTTGTCGAATGTCATGGGCACGATGGTACCGAAAATGGAGGCAAACATCACCACAGCAAACAGACTCAGGCTTACCGAGTAGGTGATGGTGGCCGTTCCGCCATACACGATGAAATTGTAGATATAGACCAACATGGAGATGATGGTAGCATTGATGGCAGCCACTACCGCCTCCTTGCCCACATGTTTCAACATGTCTTTCGACTCCAGTGAACTATTGGCCAGACCTTGCACCACGATAGCAGAAGATTGGGTTCCCACGTTACCACCAGTACCACCCACCAGCGGAATGAACAGGGCCATCTCGGGATGTGCAGCAAAGGTGGAATCGAAATTACCCAATATCATCGAGTTGCCAATACCACCCAAGATACCAATCAGCAACCAAGGCATGCGGGCTCGCGTCTGTTGAATCACACTATCGTCGGTCTCGATGTCCTGCGAGATACCTGATGCCAACTGATAGTCACGTTCGCTGTGCTCACGCACCTGATCCATCACATCGTCCACGGTGATCTGACCCACCAGTCGGCCAATGCTATCTACTACAGGAATAGCCACCAAGTCGTACTTCTCAATGGCCTGAACCACCTCTTCCAAGGGCGTATCTACACGCACCGAAACCGGGTCGCGATGCATCACATGCTTCACCTTTGATACCGAGGGCGATGAAATCATCTTCTTCAAGGGGAACGTGCCCAACAATCGTTGGTCGTCGTCCACCACATACACATAATAGATTTCATCCATCTGTTCGGCCTGCATGCGCATCTCCTTCAGGCACTCGGGCATACTCCAGTTCTCGTTCACGATCACCATCTCAGTGCCCATGATACCACCGGCGGTGTCTTCATCATATTTCAACAAATCGACAATGTCGCCGGCCTGCTCGATGTCGCCCATGTGGCTCAACACCTCTTCCTGCTTTTCCTCGTCGAGGTCGCGAATCAAGTCCACCGCATCGTCGGTGTCCATGTTATCCACGAATCGCTTGGCGATGACTTCAGGGTCAAGTCCTTCCAGCAATCCGTTACGCTCGTCATCGTCCATCTCCGAGAGCACATCAGCAGCTTTCTCGTTATCGAGCAGCTGATAGATGTAGCGGGCTTCCTCCAAGTCCAGCTCTTTACACAGCTCGGCAATGTCGGCTGGGTGCATGTTCCAGATAATGTTCCTTACATTCTCTCCGTCCTTGTGCGTGATAAATTCTTTCACGCTGTCAACATACTTCTCATCGATCTCCATAACGTTCAATTTTCAAGGTTAACGAATTCTTTTACTTGATTGGTCAGACTGATGAACTCCGTCACGCTCAGTTGCTCGGGGCGTCGGTTGAAGAGTTCATCACTCAGCAAGGAACAATCAGGTCCGACAAGGGGCTTGATTGAGTTGCGCAAGGTTTTGCGACGCTGGTTGAAGGTGGTTTTCACCACTTTCTTGAATAAAGCCTCGTCGCATCCCAACTCCTGGGTGTCGTTGCGCCTCATGCGGATGACGGCACTCTTCACCTTGGGAGGTGGGTTGAATACATGCTCGTGCACTGTAAACAGGTATTCTATGTCATACCAGGCTTGCATCAGCACACTCAAGATGCCGTAGGTCTTACTTCCGGGACTTGCTGCCATGCGCTCGGCCACTTCTTTCTGGATCATGCCCGTACAGCAGGGAATCAAGTCCTTATTGTCTAGCATCTTGAAGAATATCTGCGATGAGATGTTGTAGGGATAGTTGCCTGTCAGTACAAAAGGCTGTCCGTTGAATACCTGCTGCAGGTTCATCTTCAGGAAATCACCTTCGATGATGTTGCCTTCCAGGTTGGGGAAGTTGGCGTGCAGGTAGGCAATCGACTCACGGTCAAGCTCCACTACTTTCAGCTGACGATTCTTTTGCAACAGGAATTGAGTCAGTACACCCATGCCTGGACCAACCTCCAATATGGGCAACTGCTCGCAGGCATCCACTGTGTCGGCGATGTCTCGGGCAATTCCTAAATCGGTCAGGAAATGCTGTCCCAAAAACTTTTTCGGTTTAACCTGTCTCATCTCAAAACAAATTACTATCTTTGCGCAAACATTGTAAACTGCAAAAGTAGGAAAAAAATTAAAAATAATGAACAAAAGGCTGAAAAAATCGCTCAAAGCCGTTCTGCCCATCGTTTTGGGAGCCTTTGTGCTGTATTTTATCTATCGTGAATACGATTTTTCACGTTTAGGTGAAGTGCTGTATCATGAGGTGTCGTGGGGCTGGATGGCTATATCGTTGCTTTTCGGCATCTTGAGCCACGTGTTTCGTGGCCTGCGTTGGAAGCAAACCTTGCAGCCTTTGGGTGAGCATCCAAAAGATGCCAATTGCATCGATGCCATCTTCATCTCTTATGCGGCAAACCTCATCATCCCCCGCATGGGCGAGCTGACACGTTGCGCTGTGTTGAACAAAACCGATGGCGTGAATTTCAGCAAAGCTTTGGGAACTGTGGTTACCGAGCGCATCATCGATGGGGTGTGCATCCTGCTGATCACAGCTGTGACCTTTGTGCTTCAGATGTCGGTGTTCATGCGGTTCTTCAGCGAAACGGGCACAAAGATTCCATCATTGGCTCATTTGCTCGCTTCTCCATGGTTTTACATCAGCCTGTTCTGTGTGATAGGCATGTGCATATTGCTATATTATATAATAAAGGTGTTTGGCTTGCCACGCAAGATTCGTGCTTTGCTCTTGGGCATCTGGAAGGGGGTGCTTTCCGTGCGCAATGTTGATAACCCACCCCTGTTCGTGGCCTACACGATATTGATATGGTTATCCTACCTGCTTCATTTTTATATCACTTTCTTCTGCTTCGACTTCTCTTCCCATCTGGGACTATTGGCAGGACTGGTGATGTTTGTGGTAGGTACCTTTGCTGTGATTGTGCCCACTCCTAATGGTGCTGGCCCTTGGCATTTTGCCGTCATCTCGATGATGATGTTGTATGGTGTAAGTAGCACTGATTCGGCAACTTTTGCGCTCATTGTCCATGCCGTCCAAACCCTTCTGGTAATCGTCCTCGGCATCTGGGGCTGGCTTCGCGTCTCCTTGCAGCACGGGTAAGATAACGGTTTACTGCCCTTTACGTTGCGATGGACGGTTGGCACGACGCTTGCGGATATCGGCCTTCATTTTGGCAGAAGCCGATTTGTGTGCACCGGTAATGTAGGTTTTCTTCTTCGCCTTCGTCTTGATTTTGTCCTCTTTGGGCTTATCGCTCTTACCTTTAAACACCACGCCATGCATGATGATATGTTCAATGTCTTCTCCTGCCATAGTTGTTGGGGATTAATGCATTTCTACACTGGTTATTTCTCCGATAAAGATGTTGGCGCGACCACGACCAGGCTTCTCCTTCGTTACATTCTGGCACTTCATCACAACCGATGGTTGCTGGGCACCGTTGGGGTAGAAGGCCACCATGTAATCCTTGGCCTGTTCTAAGGCTTGATAACTCTGCTCGGGAGTCAGGATGGTGTTGATGAACTTCTTGCCGTCTTTCGTGGAGAGATAGCCTCCAGCATTGGCTGTCATGGTGGTACGGTTGAACTCATCCTCGCCAATGATAATCACCAATCGACCGTTGCTGGCCATAATCTTATCAGCTGTCAGCTCTGGGAACATCTCGTTAGATTCTTGGGGTTGAGGAGCTTCCACCACAGGCTTAATTGCTTCCTGCACTGGCTTTGTTTCCTCCACCACAGGCTTCACTTCTTCCACTTTCACTCGACTATCCACTACGGCCACTGCATCCGAGTTGCGGGTTTCCTCAGGCTTCCCGTCACTCTTTACGATACCGAAACCACTCAATGCCTTCTGCAAACTCTCGTCCATGTCATCCACCCAATCCACCGTCTTTCTGCGCCATTTTGCAAAGCCACGATGCAGCTTAGTCTGGTCTTTAGTCAAGGCTACCTCATCGGTAATCCAATCCTCTGCCAAATAAATTTCCTTTTCATTGGGATAATCATACCGGATATTCTTAATCTCCAGCACACACTTGCCTTCATCACAATAAGCCAACATCTGATACATCACCTTCGTTCTATCCAGCGATAATGCATTGTTGGAAAATACGATATGCTCCTCGCCATTGGCAGCCAGTTGTCCTTTCTCTTCATCGCTAAAAGCCAAACGACTCTTGTTGGCGTTCTGCTGCATGCGGGCATCCATCCATTCCTTCGTAATGCTATACACTTCGCCCTTACTCATGCCAGGAATGCTGAACTCTTTGGAAAACACCACTTTACCATTCACTTCAGGTACGGCACCTTTCAGGTAGTACGAGTCCTCGTGTTTGGCATTCTCGTTCTTCTGGGCCAACATTTGTTGAGGCATACAAATAGCCAAAGCTGCTATGCAGAGATAAGTGATAATCTTTTTCATAGTTTATTCTTTTATTCTTGGGTACAAAGATAGTGCTTTTCCCATAATAATCCATCCTCAACCTCATGAAACTTGCTCTTTTTGCACAAAAAACACCCATTTGTGCAAAAAATAGCTCAAAAACCTTGCATGGTAATGATTATTGTCCTACCTTTGCAGCCGTTTTCTGGAGAATACTCCAAAAAATACGTTAAATTAACCATTTTATTAAATAGGTAAAAAGATGAAAAAGACTATTCTGGGCTTGGCTATGCTGAGCATTTCTGCCTCTGCTTGGGCAGGTGGCGTATTAACCAATACAAACCAATCGGTAGCATTTATTAGAATGATGACACGTGGTGCCATGATTGATTCCGACGGACCTTATTCCAATCCTGCAGGCTTGGGATTTCTCCAGAGAAACGGTCTGCATTTGTCGTTCAACTGGCAGAACGCTTATCAGGAACGTAATATCGATGCAACCTTCCCCTTGTTCCCCGAAGAGAACAATCATCGTTTCTATAAAGGTACGGCTTCTGCACCGGTCATCCCATCGCTCTTCCTCACTTACAAGAATGGCCCTTGGGCCATCTCTGCCTATGGAGGTGTTGTGGGAGGTGGTGGTGAGGCTTCCTATGGCAATGGCCTTCCCATGTTCGACTCGGGTGTGATGGCGAAGATTGCCGCTAATACCACCATCCAGTCGTTGATGCAGGCCACAGGCATCAAGGCGGCTTCTGATATGTACGACCTGAACACAGCCATGAAGGGACGTCAGTATATCTATGCTTTCCAAGCTGGTGTTACCTATCGTGCCACCGACTGGCTCTCAGTGTATGCCGGCATGCGCATGAATTATTTTACAGGTGGATATAAAGGATATGTGACTGCTACGGTTAAGTCTGAGTTGATGCAAAATCCTGTGATTCAACAGGCTGCTGCCGCCAATCCGGCATTGGCAGCATTGGCTAATCAGCCACTGGTGGATTTGCGTCTGAATGTTGATCAGAAGGGATGGGGTGTGGCACCCATCATTGGTGCCCATGTGAAGCTGAACAAGTGGAACATCGGTTTGAAGTATGAGTTGAAAGCCAATCTCAACATTGAGAATGAGACCAAGGAGAACTCTGACCCCAATGGTGCCTTGGCTGCCTACAGCAATGGTGTGAATACCCCGAGCGATGTGCCTGCCCTGCTCAGTGCAGCTGTGATGTACGAGATATTGCCAACCCTACGTGCCAGTGTAGAGTATCACCATTTCTTTGATAAGAATGCCGAGATGGCCAACGACAAGCAGAAGGCACTGACCCATGGAACCAATGAGTATCAAGCTGGTATCGAGTGGGATGCCCACAAGTATATCACCCTTAGTGCAGGCTATCAGCGCACCGATTATGGTTTGAGTGACGATTTCCAGTACGACACCTCATTCTTCTGCGATTCCTATTCCATGGGCTTCGGTGGCATTGTTCATCTTTCTTCTCGCATGAAAGTCAACATCGGTTATTTCTGGACTCATTATCACAAATACACCAAGGAGTCGAGCAATTACAATAATACCACCCTGCCAGGCAAGAATGTATATAGTCGCCACAACAAGGTGTTTGGTGCAAGCATAGACTATATCTTCTAATTGACAATGGACGATTGAGCTTCGCTCCAATTTCGTCACGACTCGACATAGCCGATGCAAGCATCGCTCTGCACTCGCTGCTCCGAAAAGTGACTATTGACAATTGACAATTGACGATTATCCAGAAACAGGAATTTGGAAATTCGGTGCAAAAGTTTGCATAGTTCGTAAATTATGCCTATTTTTGCACCGTTTTTTTAAAATAATGCTGCAATTGCAGCCGTGTATTCCAGAACACCACGTAAAAAACAGGAAATATGAAACAGCAAGTATCAGTAACATTCATGCTGCTTGGCATATTGTTCAATATATGCCTTGTAGCGTCAAACCTTCTCGGAACCAAGCTCATCGATGTCTTCGGCATCAGTGTGACGGGTGGACTCATGATCTTCCCTATCTCCTACATCATCAACGACTGTGTGGCAGAGGTGTGGGGCTATCGCAAGGCTCGCCTGCTCATCTGGAGTGGTTTCTTTAGTAATTTCTTTACCGTAGGTGTAGGCTTGATTGCCGTGGCCGTACCTGCAGCTCCATTCTGGGAGGGCGAGGAACACTTCAACTTTGTGTTCGGATTGGCTCCACGTCTTGCATTTGCCTCGCTGATGGCCTACCTGGTGGGTTCCTTCCTCAACGCTTGGGTGATGAGCCGTATGAAGATTGCCAGCAAAGGTGAACGCTTCTCGTTACGTGCCATCTGCTCAACCGTGGTGGGAGAAACAGGCGACTCGCTCATTTTCTTCCCCATCGCCTTTGGTGGACTTATTGGCTGGAAAGAGCTCTTTATCATGATGATTACACAAATCGTCCTCAAGACTCTGTACGAAATCATCGTGCTGCCTGTCACCATCCGTGTGGTAAAGAAGGTGAAGAAGATGGAGGAAACCGATGTGTTCGACGATAATGTGTCGTATAATGTATTAAACATAAAAGACATTTAACCTATGATTGACGATAAAGTATTGGTGGTTTTTAGTGGTGGTCAGGATTCCACCACCTGCCTCTTTTGGGCCAAGCGCGAGTTTAAGGAAGTGTATGCCGTGAGTTACCGTTACGGCCAGAAGCATGAGATTGAGGTAGAGTTGGCACGCAAGATTGCCGCTAAAGCCGGAGTGCCATTCGAGGTGATGGACATCCCCTTGGTGGGGCAGTTGGGCCATAACTCGCTCACCGACTCATCGATGGAGATGGATCAGGAAGTGCCAGCCAGTGGCCTGCCCAACACGTTCGTTCCCGGACGTAACATGTTCTTCCTGAGCATCGCTGCCGTCTATGCCCGTGAACGTGGCATCCGCCATTTGGTGACTGGCGTGTCGCAAACCGACTACAGTGGCTACCCTGATTGTCGCGATGCTTTTATCAAGTCGCTCAACGTTACCCTCAACCTGGCCATGGATTATCAGTTTGTGTTGCATACTCCACTCATGTGGATTGACAAGGCGCAAACATGGGAGATGGCCGACCAGTTGGGGGTGCTCGACCTGGTTCGCAACGAAACCCTCACGTGCTATAACGGCATCCAGGGCGATGGCTGTGGACACTGTCCATCGTGTAAGCTCCGCAACGAGGGTCTGCATAAGTATTTGGCGTATAAAGCCACTTTATAAATTTTAAACCTATATTCTTTGTTTTCTAATATTTTGTTTGTATTTTTACCCCCGAGAAATAAAATGCAATGACAATGATTAGGAAATTAGTAGGTTTGGTATTTGTGCTACTGGCGACACTTCCTTCGGCAGCTCAGGAGATTTCTGGAGTTGTCATGAAGAATGGCAAACCCAAGAAGGGCATTACTGTATGGCTCAAGAAGGCCGATAAGGCAATGGAAACCGATAAGGATGGACGCTTTGCTTTCACTGAGGCATATCGTGGCGATACCCTGCAGATTACGGCAACGGCCAAGTCGGATGCCAAGATTGTGGTAGCCGACTGGAAAGAGATAACCGTCAATCTCGAGAAGAAGAACTATACTTTCAATGATGGAAATAAGGAACTTACAGCTGAATATGTTGTGCTTCCTGCCATGACCCCTGGCGAGGGTGTAACGCATGAGATGATCATGCGCTCGGGCTTGCACACCATTCCTGATATCATACGTAGCTATGTTTCTGGGGTAGTGGTACTCAGCGATGGTGGAAATACCAAGGTGCGAGTGCACGGCATTAACTCTATCAACTCAGACAACGACCCACTGGTGGTGCTCGATGGTGTTGATGTACCTGGTGCCGATCTTGAAACGCTGGTGCCTGTTGAAAACATATCCTCCATCAAGGTGGTTAAAGATGGTGCCGGCTATGGCGTGCGTGGTGCTAATGGAGTGATAATCATAGAAACCATTAAATAATGAAACGTTGGCTGAGCTTTATATGGCTTCTGGTAGCTTGCCTCAACGTCTGGTCGCAAGAGCAGGAAGGAGAGGTGGATTACAACATTAGCGGTACTGTGCCGGTTGATGTAAAAGCCGTGTTCCTCAGCACCATGCGCAATGAGCCCATCGACACAGCTTTCGTGGAAAACGGCAAGTTCCTGTTTCAGGGTACATTGCCTATGAATACCTTTGCTTCGCTCACCGACGATGGTACCGACTTGCCCGTGAACATCTTAATCGATGGCAATCCGTTGGTGGTCGATATGGAACGTGGCACGTTGAAGGGATCTCGCCTCAATGAACGGCTCAACAAGGCCGACCGTCGCATTACCGACCTCACCATCGATTACATGCAGGACCAGATGGCCTATGCACAGGTGAAACCTTGGCAAACTGAGGAACGCGATTCGTTGCGTCGTGTGATGACTGCCACCTACAACAAAGTGGTGGTGGAGATGAAGAATGTCATTCGCGACAATCCTTACAATGTGATTCCAGCACTCTATCTTTCGCAAATCTATAACACACTCACCATTGACGAGTTGAAGGAATACCTTGATGAGAGGCATCCATACGCTACTCATCCCCTCTGTATCGGGGCATGGCGCATGCTGAACCACCATGAGAAAACGAATATCGGTACGCGATTCACCGACTTGATTGAGGCCGATACGGCAGGGGTGAGTCATGCATTGAGCGAGTATGTGGGCAAGGGCAACATTGTGTTGGTTGATTTCTGGGCCAGCTGGTGTGCTCCCTGCATGCAGGAGATGGAGCATGTGAAAGCCATCTACAACAAGTATCGTGAGAAGGGTTTCCAGATTGTGGGACTCTCGTTCGACCGTGGTCGCGACTCGTGGATCAAGGCCATCGAGAATCACCAACTCGATTGGATTCACCTTAGCGACTTAAAGTACTGGAACAGTGAGGCATCGGTGGTGTATGGTATCAGCTCCATACCTGCCAATTTGCTTCTGGATGGTCAGGGCACCATCATTGCCACAGATTTGCGTGGCATCGATTTAGATAGGAAATTCAGACAAATATACGGATATTAAAATTTAATGCTATGAAAAAGAATGATATAGGAACAAATGCGGGCTTGGTGTGGAGAACTTTGTATTACAAAGGCAAGAAAATGACATTCAACGAGTTGCTGCAGGAAACGGGTCTTACTGCCATCGACCTATCATCGGCCATTGGATGGTTGGCACGCGAAGATAAGGTGGTGTTCACCCAAGAGAACGACGAAGAATTCACCGATATCTATCGCGATACCTACTAATACTTGCTTTTTCCCATTTTAGATAGTGTCAGTAATCTTGATGCCTAATTGCTGCAAGAAAGAGAGTGCTGCATCATAATGGATGGGTGTGTGTAGCCATTTGGGATGATGGGCATCGACCCCGATGATGGCAGTGCAGTTTTCATCTTTGGCGATTTTCCAGAAACTGGGGTGGGGAAACAAATGGCCATCTAAGTATTTTTGATAGGGTGCCGTGCCTAAATTGTATTCCAATGGCATGTTCAACCGCCTGGCAGTCTGACAGATATTCTTGCTGATGCGGACACAATGCTCATCAAACTCATCGTAACTCGCCATAAACAGGTCGGGATGTGCTAAATAGGCATAGATGCCTGTTTCCATCCCCTTGATGGCACTTTCCTCATACTGGTCAAGCATCTCGTGTGAGGTGGTGAAGACACCAAAGTAGGGAGAAACCTCATCAGAAAGATAGTAATGATTGCCAAATATCACATAATCGAGTTCATAATATGCCATTTGCTCCTTTAACCAAGGCATATAGTTAGGGAAGTATTCGCATTCCAAACCTATCTTGATGTCAATCTGAGCCTTATACTTTTCCTTTAGTTGACGGATGCTATTGATGTAATCGGATAACTCTTCAGGCAGCATGCGACTGTCGGATACATAATTTGATGAGTAATTCCAAGGTGTATGGTCTGAAAACCCTAAGATGTGGTAGCCACCGGCAATGGCATTCAACACATATTCTTCATCAGTGCCTTCGGCATGATTGCATCGATAGGTATGCGTATGGTAGTTGTTCTTTAGCATATCACTTCATCCATCTTGATGTCTGTTTCTTCTGTGGGTACAGTATCCACCATCTGATAGGGGAAACAGATGCCTGCTTTATAGGCATTTGTCAGTCTGGGTAACAGACGATCGTAGTAACCTTTGCCTCTCCCCAATCTATTGCCATCAGCATCGAAAGCCATGCCTGGAACAGCTGCAAAATCTATCTTCTCATAATCAGTGAACAACGCTTCTGTGGGCTCTGCTATGCCGAAAGAGCCTGTCTTCAACCCTCGGATATCATGGTAGCATCGCAGTTCCAAATCGTTGCCAACAACTTTTGGTAGCAGAATCTGCTTCTTGTCACACCATTTGTTGATGAAATCGTGGGTGCAGACTTCATCGGGTAGGGAGTGATAGAGCAGCACGGTTTGGGCAACCTGGAAGTGGGGATTTGCCTCTATGACCTGCATAATCCGATCAGAGTCGGCCTTTGCCGTCTCTTGATGTTGCAACTTCAGTTGCCTGACATGTTTCCGTAATTCTGCTTTTGTCATACAATCTCCTTGACTCAATTGTTTTCGGGAGCTTTGGGGAATGCTTCGCCTTTCTCCAGCACCTCAATCGCTTTCAGAACGGTGTTGTCATCCTTGTTCCAATACTCGATGTAAGGTTGGGTGCCCAGAATGTTGCTGATAATGTTCGAGCACAGGTACTTTTCCAACAACTTATGCGACTTGGTGATCAGCAGGTTGCGACGCTTTACACCTTGAGCATCGCAATAGCGGATGAACTGACCTGTAATATCTTGCTTTGACAGATATTTCGCCAACTCATCCTGATTCTCCATCTTGGCAAGTTTCTCACGGTTCTTGTCGCTGTAATTGAAGCCAAAACGGGAAATGAGACCCTTGTTGCTCACCTCAATCAGGTAGGAGGTAACGCCAATGGTGTCCTGAGGTACAAAGATATCTGGCATGATGCCACCACCTGCATAGACAGGACGACCCAAGGTGGTGAAATATTCATCTTCTGTGTTCAACTTAATGCTATCGGCCGAGAAGAACTCCCCGTGTTCATAACGGTTGATCCAATCGGTATCATACTCAGAATCCCTACCATTTTCATACGGACGTTGCACACAACGACCTGAAGGCGTGTAATATCTTGCCACCGTGAGTCGGATAGATGAGCCATCGCTGAATTCAATGGGCTGCTGTACCAGACCCTTGCCGAATGACCTTCTTCCAATGATGGTACCACGATCGTTGTCTTGGATGGCTCCGGCAAAGATTTCACTGGCTGATGCAGAACTTTCATTGATCAGCACCACCAATGGCATACGTTGGCAACTGCCTGTGCCTGTTGTATATTCCTCCATACGAGGGTATTTGCGACCTTGAGCGAACAACATCAACCTGCCTTCAGGCAAGAACTCATTCACCATGCGCAGGGCAGCATCCATATATCCACCAGTGTTGTCACGAAGGTCGATGATCAAACCCTTGCAGTTCAGATGGCTCAGCTGGGCGATGGCATTCAACAGCTCCACATGCGTGGTACGGGCAAACTTGTTGATCTTCACATAGCCGAAATCGTCGGTTATCATATAAGCCGCATTGATGGAGTTTTGTGGGATATCACCTCTTACTACGATAAAGTCCAACAGGTCTTTCTCACCTGCTCGCTTCACCGAAATCTTCACCTCAGTGCCCTTAGGACCCTTCAAATGCTCTTTTGCCGTGCGTTCGTTCACCATCTTACCTACAAACAGACTGTCATTCACCTTTACGATGCGGTCGCCTGCCAAGATACCTACCTTTTCAGATGGCCCACCTTGAATCACACTGTTGATGTGTATGGTATCTTCCTGGATCACAAACTGAATGCCTATGCCACTAAAACTTCCCTCCAGTTCGGAATTCACTTCCTCGGCATCCTGAGCCGGAATATAGGTAGAGTGGGGGTCAAGCTGTGCCAGAATCTGTGGCAGAGCACCTTCTACCACGTTCCCCATGTCGATGGTATCAACGTATTGGTCTTCCACAATGCGCATCAATGCATTGATCTTGTTGGAAGAACTGTTGATGATGCCCAACTTGTTCCCTCCATAGTGTTTGCTATAGAAAGTGCCAATCAATATGCCTCCCACCACACTGATGGCAATGATAAACGGAATAAACCTGTTTGTCTTGTTATTATTTGCCATATATTTCTAAGTTATTCATTCTTCATTTTTCATTCTCAAATGTCATAAAGACCACATCAATCCCTGCCTTCTCCAATAATCGCAAACCATCATCCAAACGATACTTGCGTGAATAAACCACTCGCTTGATGCCTGCCTGAATAATCAACTTCGAACACTCAATGCAGGGAGCATCGGTTACATACAGTGTAGCTCCTTCACTGTTGTTGTTGGAGCGTGCAATCTTCGTAATGGCATTTGCCTCGGCATGCAACACGTATGGATAGGTTACATTGTTTTCATCCTCACACACATTCTCAAACCCTGAGGGTGTGCCGTTGTAACCATCAGAGATAATCATCTTGTCTTTTACAATCAAAGCACCCACCTGACGGCGTTTGCAATAGGAATTCTCCGACCAGATAGTTGCCATGCGCAAATACCTCTTGTCCAAATCTATTTTCTTCTTTTCTGCGTTGTTCATCTGTTCTTGGGTAATAAAGCCATTACATACGTTACTTCACCATCTTTATAATAGATATACAGTGCATTAGAATCGCCTGTATATTTATAGGCATTGTTCAGGCCTTTTTGGAATTGCTTGGCCAGTATGTCACTCTCCTCACCATTCCAGTTCATGTTGAAGGTGCTCAGTGTCTGCTTGTCGCCATCGGCTCGCCAACTACCCGACAATGTGGATTTTACACCCTTGGCAACCATGGCACCCTGAAAGATGCCGTCCAGACTGGCTCCTGTGAACTCCACCTCATAGTTGCCGGCAGCCTTCTGAAGCTCGATGCTTGCTTGTTCAGCTTCACGATCATCGTACCAGAAGTTCACATACGCCTTGGCATTTCCCTCACGGAAGATGTAGCTCATCTTCCAGGTCTTGCCTGTGAAGATAACTTTCACGTCGTCTTTCTTACTGCATCCGCTCAACATCGGAAGTGAGAGCAGAAACAGCAAAGCAACAGATATGTATGTTAGATATCTTTTCATTTCTTGATGCCGTTACGGATTAATAGTGCATCGATGGTTGGCTCTTGACCCCTGAAGCGTTTGTAGAGCGTCATGGGATGTTCCGTTCCACCTTTCGACAAGATGTTTTCTCTGAATGAGCTGGCCGTCTCTTCGTTGAAGATACCATGTTCTTTGAACAGAGCAAAGGCATCGGCATCCAACACCTCAGCCCACTTGTAGCTGTAATAGCCTGACGCATAGCCACCTGAAAAAATGTGAGAGAATTGCACACTCATGCATGTACCATCCACTTGAGGTAAAATTTGTGCTGGTTGCCAAGCTTTTCTTTCGTAATCCATCACATTGCCATCAAATGCTTCCTTGCGTGAGTACCAAGCCATATCGAGCAGTCCGAAGCTTACCTGACGCAGACAAGCGTAGGCCACGTTGAAGTTTTGCGAATCGATAATGGCCTTCACCAGTTCATCGGGCAGGAGCTCGCCTGTCTTGTAGTGACGGGCAAAGGTGTGCAGAAACTCTTTCTCAACCGCATAGTTCTCCATGAATTGTGAAGGCAGTTCCACGAAGTCCCAGAACACGTTGGTACCACTCAAGCTCTCGTAGGTGGTATTGGCGAACATGCCATGCAGACTGTGTCCAAATTCATGGAGGAAAGTGTTTACCTCGCCATGCGTCAGCAAGGCAGGTTTCTCTTTCGTGGGCTTGGTGAAGTTCATCACCAGTGAGATATGCGGACGGCTATTCTCACCAGTCTGTCTGTCAATCCATTGTTCCTTATACGTTGTCATCCATGCACCACCTTGCTTGCCTTCGCGTGGGTGGAAATCGGTGTAGAGCACGGCCAAGAAAGAGCCATCTTTATCGAATACCTCGTAGGCATCCACATCGGGATGATATACGGGGATGTCCTTATTCAAATTGAAAGTGATGCCATACAGGCGATTGGCTAAACCAAACACACCTTGCTTCACCTTGTTCAGCTCGAAGTAAGGACGTAGTTTCTCACTGTCGAGGTTAAACTTACGTTCCTTCAACTTATGTGCATAGTAGCCTAAATCCCAAGGCATGAGGATGAAATCATCGCCCTCCAGCTCACGTGCCAAAGCCTGCATCTCCTCCACCTCTTGATGGGCAGTGGGAGTGTATGCTTCCAACAGGTTGTTCAGCAACTGATACACATGCTGTTGATCCAGTGCCATACGTCTTTCCAGGGCGTAGTCGGCATAGGTTTGGTAGCCTAACAGTTGAGCCACTTGCATGCGCAGGTTCACCAGTTGTTTCACCACCTCTATGTTGTTCTGAGGATTATCGTGAGTGCATCGGGTATTGTAGGCCATGTAGAGTTCACGTCTCAGTTCCCGTTTGTCGGCATACATCATGAAGGGAGAATAGGATGGAGCCTTCAAGGTAAACACCCATCCCTCCAAACCTTTCTCCTCTGCCGCTTCACGAGCTGCTTCAATCGAACTGTCGGGCAATCCCTGTAGATCGTCCTCGTCGGTTAGGTGCAACTGATAATCGTTCGTTTCTTTCAGCAGGTTGTTGCTGAACTGAAGCGACAACAGACTCAGTTGTTTCGTCAGCTCACGGAATGAAGCCTTCTGCTCCTCGTTCAGATTGGCACCATTGCGGGTAAAGCCAATGTAGATGTCTTCCAACAGTTTCTGTTGCTCGGCATTCAGGTTTTCGTTGGCTCGGTTGTCATAAACCTGTTTGATGCGTGCAAACAGTTGCTCGTTCAGACTGATATCGTTCTCATGCTCGCTCAGCATGGGCATCAGCTTGTTGGCCAGCTCCTGCATCTCATCATTGGTGTTGGCACTCAGCTGGTTGCCAAACACGGTAGTGGTGCGATGAAGCATTTCACCCGAGCCTTCGTATGGCTCAATGGTATTGGCGAATGTAGGTGCCTCAGGATTGTTCACAATGGCATCAATCTCAGCCTTCTGCTGAGCCATAGCTTCCATGATGGCAGGCTCATAGTGCTCCAACTTGATCAGATGGAACGGCACGGTTCCGTGCGGTGTTTCATATTTGCTAAAGAATGGATTCATTATTCATTTGCTTTATTAGTCGGCAAAGGTAATAATAATCTGACAAACTTTTAGCATGTGAAATCGTAAATTATATTAATGCTCTTTACTTAGCTTGTTATTGTAACTTAAAACGTATGTGTTGCCACTTGTGCAACGTGAAGATCAGTACCGCCTCAATCATATAGGCGATGAGATAGCTATACCATAACAGGCTCGGTGACGTCTTCGAGATGATCCACAACACGGGTATGACTGTCAGCGACAGGGCAAACGAGATGAACAGGGCCATGTGGTGATGTCCGTGAAGCTTATAGACAATCATCAGTACATAAATGTAGCAGAAAGGAATGAAGCTCAGGGCAAAGATGCGCAAGGCTGAATCGGTCTCTGCAATGTAGTCGGGGTTGTTGGCACCGAAAATGGCAGCAATGATCTGCGGGTCAATCCAAACGAACAGGCATGTGATGGTCACGGCAATGGTGATGAAACGGAAGGATTTTCTCAATACCGTCTGCAGACCTTCTACATTATGCTTGCCCACTTGAATGGCACCCAGCGATTGCAATGTCTGGCAAGTTCCGCTGATGAAGAGATTATACACCTGAAGCAGGTTCATGCACACGGCAAAGGCAAAGATGCACTCAGTAAAAAGGGTCACATCCTGCATAATAGAAAGAAAATGAACATTCTTCTTCCAATACATTTGGATATTTGGAATGAATATATTACTTTTGCGGCATGAACGAAGATATTAGAGAAACTTTCCATTCTGCAGAGTACGATGAATACTATGCCAGCCTTGATGCTAAAACAAAGGTGAAGTACGACTATGTGGAAACAATTATAAAAACGCAATATGTAGTCAATAGGAAGTTCGTGAAGAATCTCGAAGGAACAGAGTTCTATGAGGCACGTATTTCAGTGGGTACCAATGAACACCGCACGATAATATTCGCAGTTGATTCCCTTTCGTTTATGGAGAGTAAACGGATACTTTTCTTGAATTCATTCTTGAAAAAGGATACTAAGCAATATAAGGGTGAGATAGTAACCGCCCGCCAGATTTTGAACAGATATATTCAGGGAGGACAAGAAGATGATAAAGCTTGACGAAAAAAAAATGGCCGGGCTGAAGACCGGTTCACAACATTTGGCAGAGACGTATGGTGAGAAGGGAACTCCCAGCCGCGATGAGTTTGAGGCAAAGGCCAAGGCTTGGTATTATGCCGAGTTGTTGCGTGAAGAGCGCAAGCGCCAGAAACTGACTCAGCAGCAGTTGGGTGAGCGCATTGGCAAGAAGCGAGAATACATATCTTCTCTTGAGCAGGGACAGACTGATATGCATCTTTCTACGTTCATGCTCATCGCGAATGCACTTGGATTAAGGTTCTCATTAGTCGTTGGCTAAATAAAGCTTCAATCAGAAACAATCAACAATGGCTACATCTTCAACCCCTCGGGATTGAGGATCTCTATGTGTCTGCCATCCAGCAGGATGATGCCATCGGCCTGCAACTCGTTGAGGGTGCGCTGCACGCTGTATTTCTGCACTCCCAGCATGTTGGCCAGCTCCTGGCGACTGGGCATGAGGAGGCGGTTGGTGCTCTGCTTCTGCTGTTCCTCGTGCAGCAAATGGATGATCTTCTCGCGCAGGTTCATGGACAGAATGCCGATTTTCTTGGCTTGGAAGGCAACGATGTTCGACAGAATGCTCACCATGTTGCTGCTGATGCGGCTGTCGAGCCTGAACAACAGTTCCATCGCATCGGGCAACAGGCGCAGTATAGTGGTGTCTTTCAATGCCTTGACGGTTACAGGATAATGGTTGTCGTTGGCAAAGATGAAGGCGGGTGCCACCATGTTGCCTGCATGCCTCAGGTTCATCTGAACAATGCGCCCAGAGGGGGAAACCACCGAAGCCAGCAGCTCGCCGTCGAGCACGATGTCGGCATGCAGACACTTATCGCCGGCATGGGCGAAGATGTCGCCTTTTTCATATTTCATTACCCTGTAACGTATCTGGTGCATGAGGTTCATCACCTCCTGCTGGGTCAGTCCCTTCATGAGTGGGCACTTCATCAATCCTTCGAGTGTGTCGATATCCATAGAGTATGCAAATTTTTGTTTGAGACAAAAGTAAGCATAAACCCTGTGATTTTACCTTATTTAACATTAATTAATTGAAATCGTACACAAATGTGCTGCCGTTTATCCTCATTTATGAGTATATTTGCATGGTGAAAGTTTAATTTTTGTAAATAGCAACCTTGACTGATATATGATGAAAGCACTATCTGAACTAACCGATCTGTTCTCGCGCAGGCAGAAGATTTTTCTGTTGGTGATGGCAGGCGTGGTGTGTGGCCTGGGAGGCTTGTTCCTCTATCTGCTGCGCGCCCATACCTACATTGCCGATGACCCGTCTGCCTGTGTGAACTGCCACATCATGACTCCTTACTATGCCACTTGGTCGCATTCCAGTCATGCGCGCGATGCCACGTGCAACGATTGCCATGTGCCTCACCAGAACCTGGCCATGAAGTATGGCTTCAAGGCGATGGACGGTATGAAGCATGTGGGCTATTTCGTGACGCATAGTGAGCGTCAGGCCATCATGGCGGAGGACATGAGTGCCCAGGTGATCATGGACAACTGCATCCGCTGCCATACGCAGCTGAATCAGGAGTTTGTGAAGACTGGCCGCATCAGTTTCATGGAGGCCAAGCGGGGCGAGGGCAAGGCTTGCTGGGATTGCCATCGCACGGTGCCTCATGGCGGGATGAACTCTTTGTCCAGCACACCGAATGCCGAGGGGGTAACGCCGCTTCCTCCAAGTCCGGTGCCGCAGTGGCTGCAGAATTTAATAGGGAAGTGACATACTCCCTCCCCCTCCTGTCGGAGGGTACTCCCCCTTACTAAGGGGGAGAGTCTTAGGAGAGCCTGCTGCATTTCGTCAGCTTTCCTGACTTAGGGGGAGAGTCTTAGTTTGATAATAATAAAAAAGGTATAGATATTATGGCTAAACAACTCAAGAAATGGCAAGGATGGCTGTTGTTCGGAGGATCAATGGTCGTTGTGTTTATTTTAGGTCTGATGGTTTCATCGCTGATGGAACGCAGGGCAGAGGTGGAGAGCGTGTTCAACAACAAGCGCATTGTCTTCACCGACGATATCGTGGCACAGAACGAGAAGTTCAAGGCCGACTACCCGCGTGAATACGATACGTGGGCCATGACGGAGGACACCTCGTTTCGGTCGAAGTACAATGGCAGCGAGGAAGTTGACGTGTTGGAGCAGCGTCCTGAGATGGTGATTCTCTGGGCTGGCTACGCCTTCAGCCGCAACTACAACACCCCTCGCGGTCACAAGCACGCACTGGAGGACATGCGCAAGATTCTGCGCACAGGTAACCCGGGCATTGATGGCGACGGCGACATGCAGCCTGCCACCTGCTGGACTTGCAAGGGACCCGACGTGCCTCGCATGATGCGTGAACTGGGTAATGGCAAGGATCAGTTCGAACCTGCCAACTTCTATCACAAGCGTTGGAGTGAGCTGGGTGCCGAAGAGGTGAATACCATTGGCTGCTCCGACTGCCATGATGCACGTACGATGGAGCTGCGTCCTGCCCGTCCAGCTCTCTATGAGGCATTCCAGCGCCGTGGGCTCGACCTGATGCAGTCAACCCACCAGGAGATGCGCTCACTGGTTTGCGCACAGTGCCACGTGGAGTATTACTTCATCAAGGCAAATGATCCCAAGAATCCTGACAAGCCTGACTATCTGGTGTTCCCACACGATAAGGGTTTGACTTTGGAGGCTGCTGAGGCTTATTACGATGAGATTGGCTTCTACGACTATATCCATCCATTGTCGAAGACACCGATCCTGAAAGCTCAGCACCCGGGATGGGAAATGTCGCAGCAGGGCATCCACGGACAACGTGGCGTGAGCTGTGCCGACTGCCACATGCCTTACATGAGTGAGGGTGGGGTGAAGTTCAGCGACCACCACATCATGTCGCCGTTGGCGAATATCGACCGCACGTGCCAGACCTGCCATCGCCAGGATGCAGAGACGCTGCGTCAGAATGTATATGAGCGTCAGGACAAGTGTACGGAAATCCGCAACCGTGCCGAGAAGGAGTTGGCTACGGCTCACATCGAGGCTAAGTTTGCCATCGACAATGGGGCAACGGAAGATGAGATGAAGCCTATCCAGGCGTTGCTGCGCAAGAGTCAGTGGCGTTGGGACTATGCCATCGCTTCTCACGGTGCTACGTTCCATGCTCCGCAGGAGGTGACCCGTCTGCTCTCGCTGAGTGTGGATTTTGCCCAGCAGGCTCGACTGGCCATCGCGAAGGTTTGCGCAAAGCATGGTTTCACAGGCGATATTCCATTGCCAGACATCTCTACCAAGGCAAAGGCTCAGGCATACATCGGCTTAGACATGGCTAAGTTGGAGGATAAGAACCAACGTTTCCTCGATGAGATTGTGCCAAAGTGGCTGGAAGATGCCCGCGCAAAAGGCAAATTGATGGATTGACAAACAGTGATTGAGGGGTGCTCCGGCACCCCTCAATCATTATGCATATTGTAGATTCAGTAATGATTAGCCCCTACGGGGGCTATAAAGGAACACCTTAGTCACTTGCGAAAGTTGAGTTAAGTTTTAAGACTTTAATTTACGGCCCAAGACTACTTATTATTATGCTTTTCTTTTTCAATAATTTGATCCACGGCATCCTTAAGTTCATTATAAGAAATACCTTTCTTCATCCCTGTTATGTTTTGAATACGATTTAAAGAAACTGTCTTTTGATCTTTACAAAACTTATCAATGAGAGATGTAGGTACAACGTAAAAATCCCAACAATCCAAATTAAGAGGATTAGCTGTTTCTCTTGTTCTTCCTGTATCTACACAGAAAATGTATATGTCATTTTGCCTTTCCTTATTTGAAGCGACATTTTTATATTTCGTATGCGTTTTTCTAATACTAA
>CACZRQ010000140.1 GCA_902783615.1 uncultured Bacteroidales bacterium
AGACCACCCTCCTGCAGATTATGGGCACGCTGGATGCTCCAGATGCAGGACGCGTGCTGATTAATGGGCAGGATGTGTTGAAACTCAAGGAGAAGGAATTATCGGCTTTCAGGAATCTGCACGTTGGCTTTGTGTTTCAGTTTCATCAGCTGCTTCCTGAATTTACGGCCTTAGAGAATGTGATGATTCCAGCCTTCATAGCTGGCAAGGGCATGCAGGAAGCCAAGCAGGAAGCCATGGAGCTGCTTACTTTCATGGGGTTGCAGGATAGAGCCGAGCATAAGCCAAATGAACTTTCGGGTGGTGAGAAGCAGCGTGTGGCAGTGGCCAGAGCGCTGGTAAATCAGCCTGATGTGGTGCTGGCGGATGAGCCTTCCGGCAGTTTGGATAGCCACAATAAGCAGGAGCTGCACCAACTTTTCTTTGACCTCCGCAACCGTTTTGGCCAAACATTCGTGATTGTGACACATGATGAAAGCCTTGCACAAATGACTGACAGGTCAATCCACATAAAAGACGGGTTAATCTATGAAGCTGAGGTAATGGCTAATGCGTTCTAACTCCTCCTCGGTAAACTCATCATAGAGGACGAAAGGCTTGAGACTGGTGAGATTACCATGCTTACGGCGGTGTTCCACCAAAGCCTTAGCTTGATAGAAATTAATGTAAGGATGATGACGAAGGCGATCTACGCTGGCATGATTGATGGGAATCTGACGGATGTCGGCTTCATCGACCTTGAACCAAGACAATAACTTGCTGGCATCTATATTGATTTCCTGCAATTGCTCTACCTGATAAAAACCTCCCAACTGATTGCGGTAATTCACAATCATGTTGGCAATTACAGTGCCTATGCCAGGAATCTTCTTCAACTCGGTGGTATCGGCCTTGTTCAAATCAACCACTGTTCCAGGCTCATATTTCTCTATCTTTTCATATCGCGGGAGGGTATCCATCAACAAGGAAGGCACGGTGTCCTTTTTCTGATATTCAGGGCGCTCAGAACGTTGGCGAGGCTGATAAACGGGTCGCTCTGACGATTGCCTCGCAGGATTGTTCCGACGTTCAGCGAGAACCTGCCTACGACTTGCCCGCAAGCTGTCCTGATGTTGAAGGGAGTCGGCAAAAACCTGTAGTTGAGCTTCATCCATAGGAGAAACTGTTGGCTTATGGGTGTGCTCATAATACAGCGTAGCCCCTATAGTAATAAAGATAAGGGTAAGCAACACCACAATGGCCCTCTGATCGGCAGGACGATAATAATGGAAATCTTTCAAAAACTGCCACATGAGGCTTCAAGATTACAGGATTTCCAACTCGTTGATAAACACGAATCCAATGCCGATAGGAGCTACCACACGCAAGATAAACACGATGGCCTTATAGACAAACAAAGGCAGATGGCCACCACTGTTGAGTTCATCGTGCAGAATCTTCTTGTCAAGATACCATCCCGTAAAGATAGAGATAAAGAATCCACCCAGCGGCAACATCAGTTTGGCAGTGAGGAAATCGAACACATCGAAGAGGTTCATGCCAAAGATGGTGTATTCCTTGCCAACACCCATAGAGAGAGCACATAAGATACCAATGATGCTACACATGGAAGTAACGAGCCAAGCGGCTTTTCGACGACTCATCTTGAACTCCTCATGCAAATAAACAGTCACCACCTCATGCATGGAAATGGTAGATGTCAATGCCGCCAAGGCCAGCAGAAGATAGAAAGCAGTGCTGAGGATATAGGTGAGCCAAGGCAGACCCGCAAAGGCTTGGGTGAGCACATTAGGCAAGGTGATGAATACCAGGCTGGGACCCGCATCAGGCTGGATGCCAACGGAGAAGGCCGCTGGGAAGATAATCAATCCTGCCAATATCGCTACCAAACTGTCAATGCTCGCCACATTGAGGGCTGTCTTGGTGAGGTTGGTATCACTTTGGAAATAAGAAGCGTATGTGCAGAGGCATCCCATACCCAAACTCAGGGAATAGAAGGTTTGCCCCATGGCCGAAAGCAGCACACCTGAATTCACCTTACTGAAATCGGGTTTAAGTAAGAACTCCAGTCCTGGACCTGAACCTGGTAACAAGATAGAGCATATCGCCATAATGATGAGCAACACAAAGAGGATGGGCATCAAAATCTTGGCAGAGCGCTCGATGCCTTGCTGTACACCTTTGACAATGATGAAATGGGTGGCAAACATGAACAAAATCAACCAGAAAACAGGTCGCCATAAATTATCCGTAAAAGAGGTAAACGATGCGGCAAATTCCTCAGGTGTCTTGCCAATGAAAGTATTGCCAGCAGCCTGCAGGAAATATTCGAGAGTCCAACCAGCCACTACGGCATAATAACTGAGGATGAGGAAGCCTGTGAGCACACCCCATCGGCCAACCCACTTCCACTGGGTACCTGGAGCCAAAATCTGATAGGCTCTGGCAGTATTGGAACGCGAGTGGCGACCAATGGTGAACTCAGCAATCATGACAGGGATGCCAAAGCACAGGATGCATACAATATAGATAAGAATGAATGCAGCACCACCATCGTTGCCCGTCTGATACGGGAAACGCCAGATGTTGCCTAATCCCACAGCCGAACCAGCTGCCGCCAGTATGGCACCTATCTTGCTACCGAAGTTTGCTCTGCTCACATCGCTCATAATTCGAAAATTTTGTTGCAAAAATACACAAAAATTCGTACTTTTGCGCCGGTTTAGAAAAGATTTTAATGATGAAAGCATTTATTCGACGTTATCCGCTCTCTATAGCCATCATTTTGTTGGTTACTTTCCTATCGTTTTTCAAACCGCCAAAAACAGAGATGGATCATGTGCCTGGTATTGATAAATTGGTGCATACAGCCATGTATTTCGTGATGGCAGGCTTGCTGTGGTGGGAGTTTTTCCGTGGCAAAAAGAAGACTGGTGCACCCATGTGGCATGCTTGGGTGGGAGCATTCCTCTGTCCGCTGATTTATGGTGGCATGGTGGAGTTGCTACAAGAGTATTGCACATCACACCGTGGCGGCGAATGGCTGGACTTCGCCGCCAACTCAGCTGGAGTGATACTTGTAGCAATTGTAGTGAAGATAATAACAGCTCATAATAACTGTCAATCATCAAAGCAGCTCGGGCAAGGTAAATAGCTTGGTGCCATTCGATCCCTTGATAAGGATGGTTTTGCTTTGTGGTGGATTGGACTTGATTACCTCAGTCAGGGCATTCACATCAGGGTAACAAGGGAAGGAGGTTCCTGTCTTGATAAATTCCTCGCCTACCAACACAACATCTTGAAAACCATAGTCATGAATGAGTTTCACAATCTTCCGGTGCTCATTCAGGCTATCCTCTCCCAACTCTCGCATTTCTCCCAATATCAACATCTTATTATCAGCCTCTATGTTATGGAAATTGTCGAGGGCAGCTTGCATACTGGTGGGGTTGGCATTGTAAGCATCTACAATAAGGGTGTTGCGTTCTGTCTTGGTAAGCTGAGAACGGTTATTATGGGGTTCATAGTTCTCCAAGGCAGCGTTAATATCGCTTACAGCCACACCGAATTTCAAACCAATGGTAATGGCAGCCAGCATGTTAGGGAGGTTATAAGTACCAATTAATTGGCTATTGACGATTGACGATTGAAAATTATTCTCTGTCCACTGAAAATGAAGCATTGCGGTATGATCAACAACCTGTCCTTTTACACGAGCCAAGGGAGAGCGCTCGCCATAGAACGTAAGGCGAGTGATGCCTCGTTCTTGCACCATCTGCATCAAATCATCGCTATCGGCATTCACAATCAACTCTCCATCAGTAGCTTTAATGAAATCGTATAGCTCACCTTTGGTGCGTTTCACCCCTTCGAACGAGCCGAAGCCTTGCAGATGGGCACGACCCACATTGGTAATCAGGCCGATGTTGGGCTCGCACACGCCTACCAACTCCTGGATATCACCTGGATGGCTGGCTCCCATCTCGACGATGGCAATATCGTGTTCAGGCTTCAATCGCAGCACAGTAAGGGGCACACCTATGCTATTGTTCAGATTGCCTTGGGTATAGAGCACATTGTATTTCTTTGATAAAACAGCGGCAGTAAGCTCCTTGGTGGTGGTTTTGCCATTCGTGCCAGTGATACCAATCACTGGGATTCCATGGGGGTTGGCCTCTGTCTTACCCAACTGACGACGGTGGAAGTTGGCCAACTGCTGCAAGGTTCTCAAACAATCGTCCACCAACACATAACGAGGATCGCCTGCAGGCAGGTATGCAGCCTCGTCAATCACCACATACTTGCACCCTGCTTCCAAAGCCTTGCTGGCGAAAGCATTACCATTGAAGTTAGCACCTTTGAGGGCGATAAACATTGAGTCTTTCGGACAATTACGGCTGTCGGTTGTCACACAACTGCACACTTGAAAAAGCTGGTAAAGATTTTCTATCATAAATTCTTCTCGTTATTTTATGCAAAAGTAACCTTTTTTTCGTACATTTGTATTCAAAATCACAGAAAGTTATGTTTACGGGTACAATAAATATCAACGGAACACTCATGGACCTGTCGATTCCTAAAGTGATGGGCATTGTGAACCTGACACCTGACTCGTTTTTCGAAGGTAGCAGAACACCTCAGGAAGAGGAGGTGGAAAAGAGAGTGAGACAGCTACTTGCTGAGGGTGCCGACATCTTGGATGTGGGAGCTTATTCCACTCGTCCAGGAGCAGCAGATGTGCCTGTAGATGAAGAGATAAGACGTTTGCGAAAAGGACTCGCTGCATTGCGGAGGGTAGCCCCCAACGCTGTGATATCGGTAGATACTTTCAGGGCGGATGTGGCAAAGATGTGCATCGAAGAATATGGAGTGGCGATGGTGAACGACATCTCAGGTGGAGATGCCGATCCACACATGATAGATGCCGTTGCTTACGCGCGCGTACCATATATTATTGTGCACATGCAGGGAACTCCGCAGACCATGCAGCAAGCACCTCACTACGACAACGTAGTGAAAGAGGTGATGGTTCAGTTGGCAGAGAAAGTGAGAAGGCTGCATGAACGTGAGGTAAACGATGTAATCTTAGACCCAGGCTTTGGCTTTGGTAAGACCTTGGAGCACAACTTCGAGTTGTTGGCGCACTTAGATGCATTCGACATCTTCGAGTTGCCGCTATTAGTGGGACTCTCTCGCAAATCGATGGTGTATAAAACGCTGGACATCACGCCAGCAGAAGCACTGAATGGTACTACGGTTTTGCACACCTTGGCTTTGAGCAAAGGAGCCAACATCTTGCGGGTGCACGATGTGAAGGAAGCTGTGGAAGCCATCAAGCTTTGGCAGATGGTAAAGAAATATGAAAATGAAAACTGATTAAGATATGTTTTTCCAATTTGGCATTAAGGATTTTATTGACATCCTGCTGGTAGCAACGTTGCTGTACTACCTGTATAAACTGATGAAATCGACAGGCTCGATGAAAGTGTTTACGGGCTTGCTGATTTTCGTGCTCTCTTGGCTGGTGGTGACCCAGGTATTGGAAATGAGATTGTTGGGATCAATCTTCGACAAGTTAATCAGCGTGGGTGTGCTGGCCATCATCGTACTGTTTCAGGAGGAGATACGTCATTTTCTATTCTCGTTGGGCTCGCACCATAGTGCCCGCGCCTTAGTGAAGCTATTTTCATGGGGCAAAGACAAAGTCAGTACGCATGAGGATGTGTTGCCCATTGTGATGGCCTGTTTGAGTATGGCAAAGGGAAAGGTGGGCGCACTGATTGTGATGGAACGCAATGTGCCTCTAGATAATATTGTTCGCACAGGCGACACGATTGATGCCAATGTAAACCAGCGTTTGATTGAGAATATCTTCTTCAAGAACAGTCCGTTGCACGATGGAGCGATGGTGATTAGCAACAAACGCATCAAGGCGGCAGGTTGCATCCTGCCCGTCTCGCACGACCTGGATATCCCAAAGGAGTTAGGGTTGAGACATAGAGCCGGCATGGGCATCTCGCAAGAGACTGATGCTATGGCGATAATCGTGAGCGAAGAAACAGGAAGCATCTCCGTTGCCTACAAGGGTGAGTTTCACTTGAAGCTGAATGCCGAAGAGCTGGAGAGTCTGCTAATCAGTGAATAAAATAAAAGGATGTGCAATCGCACATCCTTTTATTCTTTAAGAGAAGTTTAGCGAGTACGCGTGCGGCTTCTGGTTGGAGTAGCAGTATTGGTGTTGCTGCTACTTGAGCTGCTGCTCGAAGAGTTGCTACGCACACGGGTTGAAGTGGTGCTACTCTGCTGAGTAGTGCTCGAAGTGTTGTTGTTGCTACGCACACGGGTTGAGGTAGTACCACTCTGCTGAGTTGTTGTGCCCGAAGTGTTGTTGTTGCTGCGAACACGAGAGCGAGTAGTGGTAGTGGTTGGCGTGGTATTCGTCTGCGTATTAGTAGCTCCATTGTTGTTGCTGCGAACACGGGTACGAGTACCAGTCGTGGTAGGGGTGTTGCTGCTGCCCGTGGTTCCACTGCTACGAACGGCTGAACCGTTGTTATTGTTGTTGCGAACAGTGGTGCTGTTGCCAGTACGGGTGCGGGTAGAAGTGCCAGTGCTGTTGCCATTGGTGGTGGTAGTGTTGCTCCTCACTGCGTTCAGGTTTGGGTTCACACGTACAGCATCCACCTTCTGGTTAGCAGCCTTAGCGTCAGAACGTACACGGGTTTCAAACACGCTATAGTTCTGGTTGCCCACGATCGACTTCACGCTGCGGGTATATTCCCTAGCGGCAGCCTGCAGGTCGCGCTCGGTCATATCTACGCTATAGTCAGAGCGATAGCCACCCTGTCCACGGCCGTAGTAGTTACCATAGCCATTGCCATATCCCCCGTTATATGGTGGGCGGTTAGGTCCGCCATAGTAACCAGGACCAACTGGATTACGGCGTGGTGCTGGAGGAAGAGGTGCAAAGTTGTAGTAACCAAAGCTGTAGTTCGGCATGCTGTGGAAGATGTAGAAGTACCTTCTGTTCAACTCCAGCAAGCGAGCAGCACGAGCACGATCGAGAGCCATTTCCAGCACCATGCGATTGGTGATGGCATCGATTACGCTGGCTTCGTAGATATAGCTATAGCCGTTATTGATGATAATATATTCCTTAGTATAGTCATAGCCATAGTCACTATATCCATAGCCATCATAGGTGTCATAAGGGGTAACGCATCCCGTGAGGGTGAAAGCGAAACCCATAGCGAATGCAAATAAAATCTTCTTCATAGTCTTACCCTTTCCTTACTTTAAATGGTTATTCGTTTATTAGATAATGAGAGGGAAATAAAAATACTGCGCAAGAATTTGCATTTTCTTGCGCAGTATGACACTATATTGCCTTAGGCATTGACAATATTCATGGTATCTTGGGCAATCATTAACTCTTCGTCAGTTGCCAAGATCACCACTTTCACCTTTGAGTCGGCTGTTGAGATGAGACCTTCCTTACCTCTTACGGTTACTGCATTCAGCTCAGGATCAAGCTTTACGCCCAAGAATTCCATGCCTTCCAGGGCATTGGCACGCATGCTGGCTTGGTTTTCGCCCACACCACCAGTGAAGACGATTACATCGACACCACCCAATGCAGCTGCGTAAGCTCCGATATACTTCTTGATGCGATAATTATACATCTTGTCGGCCAGGATGGCACGAGGATTACCTTCTTTCTGGGCCACCTCCAACTCACGCATATCGCTCGATACACCTGTGATGCCCAGCATACCGCTCTTCTTGTTGAGGATATCGCTCATCTGTGCTGCATTCACGCCCAGCTTGTTCTCCAGGAATGTTACCACACCAGCGTCGATGTCACCACTGCGAGTACCCATTACCAAACCTTCCAGCGGAGTGAGACCCATAGAGGTGTCTATCACCTTGCCGTCCTTGATGGCAGCGATGGAAGCACCATTGCCGATGTGGCAGGTAATCAGTTTCAGACCTTCCTTCTTCACGCCCAGGAAGTCGCACACATACTGGGTGATGAAACGGTGAGAGGTGCCGTGGAAGCCATAACGACGAATCTTATACTTCTCATAGAACTCGTATGGCAAGGCATACATATATGCATAATCAGGCATCGTCTGATGGAAAGCCGTATCGAACACGCCAATCTGTGGAACATTCGGCAAGATGGCCTTTACAGCATTCACACCCTTCAGGTTGGCTGGATTATGCAGGGGAGCCAAATCGTTGCAAGCCTCAAACTCCTTCAGCACCTCAGGGGTGAGGAGTACAGACTCAGTGAAACGCTCGCCACCATGCACCATGCGGTGACCCACGGCGTTGATCTCGTCGTAACTCTTGATGGCACCATACACGGGATCAATCAAGGTCTGCAGAATCAACTCCACACCCACGGTATGTTCAGGGATATCCTTATGTATGATTTTCTTCTCTCCGTCAGGCAACGCAAACTTCAGGAATGAGTCGGCCAAACCAATTTTCTCGATACCGCCAGAGGCGATGACGGATTTGTCGGTCATATCAAACAGCTTATATTTGATTGACGAACTTCCGCAATTTAATACTAAGATTTTCATGCTATCATTATTTATTGTTATTTACTTTTTGCAGCTTGAGCCTGACAAGCGGTGATGGCAATCATGTAATACACATCATCGATTGAGCAACCACGACTTAAGTCGTTCACTGGTCGAGCAATACCCTGCAGAATCGGACCAATGGCCAATGCGTCGCCAAGTCGCTGCACCAGCTTATAGGCAATGTTGCCCACTTCCAGGGTTGGGAACACCAATACGTTGGCATTGCCAGCAATGTCGCTTCCAGGAGCTTTCTTCTTACCTACTGAAGGAACCAGTGCGGCATCGGCCTGCAGCTCACCATCAATCTTCAGCTCAGGAGCCATCTCCTTGGCAATCTTAGTAGCTTCGAGCACCTTATCTACCACCTCATGGGTAGCAGAGCCCTTGGTAGAGAAGCTCAACATGGCCACTCTTGGATCGGCAAAACCACCCACGGCCTTGGCTGTCTCGGCTGTACAAACAGCAATCTGAGCCAGCTGGTTGGCATCAGGCATAGGCGTTACAGCCACATCGCCCACCACCAACACACCGTCTTCACCATATTGAGGTTGCTGGGTAATCATCAGCATGGCGCCACTCACGCAAGTGATGCCCGGTGAGCACTTGATAATCTGCAGGGCAGGACGCAGGGTGTCGCCTGTGGTGCTCAATGCACCAGAAATCTGGCCATCGGCATCGCCAGTCTTGATGATCATACAGCCCAAGTAAAGCGGGTTCTTCACCAACTCGCGAGCCTGTTCGATGGTCATGCCCTTCTTCTTGCGAAGCTCAGCCAAGAGCACAGCATACTCTTCAGCCTTAGGATTATCCAATGGGTCAATCAAAGTGGCCTTATCAATGTTCTTCAGTCCGAATTCATCAGCCATGCGGTGAATCTCCTGGATGTCACCAATCAGGATGATGTCGGCAATATTATCGCCTAAAGCACGGTCGGCAGCCTTCAGTGTGCGCTCTTCGGTAGCTTCAGGAAGTACGATGCGCTGGCGGTTAGCCTTGGCGCGTTCAATGATTCCTTCAATCAGTTTATTCATAGGTTTTAGCTTTTGTTGATTATTATAGCTGCAAATATAAGGATTTTCGGACAATTTTCCTTGTAAAACGGGAGGGATTTCTGTGCCAAAAGCAGATTATTGGATAATTTAACAATTCGTAGGCACAATTGTGGAGAAAAGGGAAGACAAGAGCCCTTGTCGAGAGAGAAAAAAACACCCCCCCTCTGGTATTCAGGGGGGAGCTTTCATTCTTTATAGGCAGACTGTTTTTACAGTAAGTCTGCAAGTCCGTTTGTCACTCTGCGTTCAGTTCATCAATCACGTTGGCGCTCACTTTGAACTTAATGGTGACACGTTCAGGAATATCATGGTACTCACCGTTTCGTGGGTCACGTCCTGGACGTTTTGGCTGACGGTGAGGAACAAATTTGCCGAAATATTGGAGCTTTACTTCCTCTCCTTCACGCATCTTCTCAATGATCAACCTGTCGTATGCATCAACGAAGGTTTTTGCAGCAGTGTCGGTAATCTTTAATCGACGTGCTAACTCTTTTACGAAATTAAATTTATTCATATTTTTGATCAGTTGTTGTTTTCTATCTCTGTTTTGTAAAGAAAATTATGATACAAATATACGCTATATATCCTTTTAGTATTCTAAACAAATGTAAAAAAGTACCAACAAAAGATAATTTGTACAGTAAGGGTGTCAATTTTTATGCTGCATAACATTTTTATTATGCTCTAAGATATACGTAATTCCACTTTTTTCTGCTATCTTTGCAACACATAATTAAATTTGCACTATTATGAAAAAGTTATTTGTTATTGTTATGCTGCTGATGACCATGGGTCATCTGAGTGCTCAACAGGCTAAGTATGTGTTCTATTTCATCGGTGATGGCATGGGTCTGAACCATGTGAATACAACGGAAATGTATTTGGGTGAGATGGAAGGACGCATCGGTATCAAGAACCTGCTATTCCCATCTTTCACGGTGGCAAGCTATGCCAACTCTCATTCTGCATCCAACTCCATCACCGACTCTGCCGCTGGTGGTACGGCTTTGGCTACAGGAACCAAGACTTACAACAACGCCATGGGTGTGGATGCCGACAAGAATCCAGTGGAATCGTTTGCCGAGAAGGCTAAGAAAGCTGGCAAGCGTGTGGGTATTACTACCTCAGTTAGTATCGACCATGCAACGCCAGGTTCCCAGTATGCACACGAGGAACACAGAAGCATGTATTATGAGGTGGCCAGCTGGTTGCCAAAATCCAACTTCGACTTCTTCGCTGGTAGTGGTTTCCTGAAGACCAACAAGACCTACGATGGTAAGGATGCTCCTGAGTTGTTCCCTATCTTCGAACAGGCTGGCTATACCCTGGCTCGTGGCGTAAACGAATATAAGGCTAAGCGCGATGGTGCCAAGAAGATGATTCTGATGGAGAAGGCAGATGCCGACCAGGGAAGCTTGCGCTATGCCATCGACCGTCAGCCAGGCGACCTGACACTGGCTGAAATCACGGAAAGTGCCATCGACTTCCTGATGAAGGAGAATGCCAAGAAGGGTTTCTACCTGATGATTGAGGGTGGTAAGATCGACTGGGCAAGTCATGCCAACGATGCAGCTACCATGGTGAAGGAGTTAGAGGATATGGACAATGCCGTGAAGGTGGCTTACGAGTTCTACAAGAAGCACCCAAAGGAGACACTGATTGTGATTACCGCCGACCATGAGACTGGTGGTTTGTCAATGGGTCGTTCCAGCGGTGGCTATACCTTGAACCTGAAAGCGCTTTCTTATCAGAAGCAGTCAATCGACGTTCTGTCAAGATACATCACCGACCTCCGCAAAGAGGGAAAGACTACCTGGGAAGATGTAAAGGCACTGCTGGGTGAGAAGATGGGCTTCTGGAAAGAGTTGCAAATCACTTGGGAGCAGGAGAAGAAGTTACGCGACTGCTTCGAGGAGACTTTTACCAAGAACCGTGCTAAGTTCGATGAGAATATGTACTCCCGTTCTGAGCAGTTGGCTGCTGTGGCAAAAGAGGTAATGGCCGAGCAGGCTCACCTGTGGTGGTCATCTGGTAGCCACACCGCAGCTTATGTACCTGTTTATGCAGTTGGTGCAGGTTGCCAGGAGTTCGTTGGCAAAATGGATAACACTGAAATCATTCGCAAGATTGCCAAGGTTTCTGGTGTGAAATGGTAATCTACCTTATTTATATATATTGACGATTGACAATTGACGATTGACGATTAACAATTAAAGGCTGCGGAAACGCAGCCTTTAATGTTTTTTAGAGCACTGGTAGGATGTGATCCCAAATCAGGTTGATCTCAGCCTGCATATCGCCAATATTGGCGGTGGTCACCACCACAGCATCCTTGTCGGGGATAATGATGATATACTGGCCATTGGCACCATCGGCACGGAAAGCATTATGACGGCAACGCCACATTTGATAGCCATAGCCCTGCACCCAATCGCTGTTTTCCTTGGTCAAGCCTAATTCAGCAGCTTGCTGAGGCTTCACACTTGCAGGCACGCAAGGCACCTGAGGCTTCTGCATCTCAGCCACATAATCGGCTGGCAGCACCTGCTTGCCATTCCATTTGCCACCCTGCAGAATGAGCTGACCCATCTTAGCCAAATCTTCAGTCTTGAGGTAGAGGCCCCAACCACCAGTGTTGATGCCCTGTGGACTCTCATCCCACTGTGGCTTGTCGATGTGCAGAGGCTCAAACAGACGGGTGTAGAGGTAATCCACCACCTTCTCGCCCGTAACTTGCTGTACGATAGCCGACAGCATGTAAGTGCCCAAGCTGTTGTAGCAATAGAAAGTGCCAGGCTGATGCTCCACAGGATAAGCTAAGAAAGCCTTGATCCAGTCGCCTTCATCAGCATTACGGATGATGCGTGTGGGGTCGGTGTCATGACCACAGTTCATGGTCAGCAAATCGCGCACAGTGATGGCTTTCAAGTTGTCGCTCTGCTCAGCAGGCAACTTGTCAGGGAAGAAGCTTACCAGCTTGTCAGTCAGTTTCAGCTTACCCTCTGAGATAGCCAGACCCACAGCCGCAGAGGTGAAAGTCTTGCTCACTGAATGCAGCACATGAGGTTTGTTCTGCTCACCCTCGCTGAGCCACTTCTGGTAAATCACATTGCCATGCTGCACCACCATGATGCTGTGCAGGTCTTGCTTGGCCTCCTCAACACCTTTTAAATAGTTGTCCATGGCTGTAGCCACAGGAGCTGTTGTCTCCACACGTGGCAAATCAATAATCTCAACGGCTTCTTGCTTGCCGTTGCCCTTGCATGCTGCCAATCCCATCAGCAACATACCCACAAATAAAATCTTTTTCGTCATTTTATTAAGTTTTAAGTGTAACTTCTAAATAAAATCTCCCATTTGTTTGCAAATATCGATAAAATTTACGAAAATTGCACAATAAAATCGGAAAAAGACTTATAATATGAAACTCAAACAACTATTTGTATCCATGATGGCACTGGCTGCCATGCAGATTTCTATGCCCGCAGAGGCTTGCACCAACCTGATAGTAGGCAAGAACGCCTCCGTTGACGGTTCAGTAATATGTACCTATAACTGTGATGGCTACGGCTTCGCAGGCTCCATGAGCCGCACGCCTGGCGGTCGTCATGAACCAGGCGAGAAAATCGCCATCCGCTCTTGGGGCAGAGGCGATGTGAGAGGATATGTCGATCAGGTGGAATACACCTACGATGTGATTGGCTACATCAACGAAAAGCAGGTGAGCATTGTGGAAACCACCTTCGACGGACGCCTGGAATTGCAGAACCGTGAGGGATTGCTGGACTACGACACCATGATTCACTTGGGACTGGAACGTGCCGCAACGGCTCGCGATGCCATCATCATCATGACTGATCTTTTGCAGGAATATGGCTACAATAGCACAGGCGAGACCATCACAGTATGCGACAAGAATGAGGCTTGGATTCTGGAAATCATGGGCAAAGGTCCAGGTCGCAAGGGTGCCGTTTGGGTGGCTGTGCGCATTCCTGACGATTGCATCTCTGCCCACGCCAACATTTCCCGCATCCGCCAGTTCCCATTGAAAGACCCGAAGAACTGCCTCTATTCCAAAGATGTGATCTCTTTTGCTCGCGAGATGGGCTATTTCTCTGGCAAGGATGCCGACTTCAGTTTCCGCGATGCCTATTGCCCATTGACATTCGAGAATGTGCGCTATGCCGATGCCCGTGTGTGGAGTTTCTTCCGCCATCATGTGGCTGATGTGGCTGAGATGGATCAGTATCTGCCCTATATCAATGGCCAGTTCGATGTGTGCGACCACCTGCCTCTGTACATCAAGCCTGACAAGAAGCTGTCTGTAAGAGATATCATGAACGACATGCGCGACCACTTCGAAGGTACTGCCCTCGACATGACGGCTGATATGAGCGCTGGTCCTTGGAGTTCTCCTTACCGTCCGTTGCCCATGAACTGGGAAGTGGATGGCAAGAAATACTTCCGCGAGCGTGCCATCGGTACACCTCAGTCGGGCTTCACCCTGGTGTCTCAGTTGCGTGGCTGGTTGCCCGATGATGTGGGTGGCATCATGTATTTCAATTGCGATGATGCCAACATGATTGCCTATGTGCCAGTATATTGCGGTGCGCAGGAAGTGCCAGAGGCTTTCCGTCGCGAGAATAACCTGAGCAACGAGTTCAGCGAGAAGAGTGCTTTCTGGGTGAACAATGTGGTGGCCAATATGATTTATCCTCGCTACAGTGTGATGATTGGCGACTTGCGAGATGCGCAGAAAGAGTTGGAAGATTTCTATGCCGCCGATCAGGAGCAAGTGCTGAAGGATGTGGAGAAGATGACGAAACGCGAGAAGGCCGCTTACCTCACCAATAAGACCAATGCCTATACCAAGCAGATGATGGAGCGTTGGGACAAGCTCTTCCGTCTGATTGCCGTGAAGCACAACGACCAGATTGTGAAGCCATCAGAGAATGGTGTGGTGATTCAGGGTCAGCGCTCTACCCCTGGCTATGACCAGATGTTCCGCGAGGCCATCAGCAAAGGCACTGGCAACCGTTATGTGATGCCAGAGGAGTCAAAAGACATCAAGTCGCTGTAAACTTATTAATTTTATAGCCCCGTTAGGTAGGGTGTTCAAAAAACGATTTCAAATTTATCCCGTTTTTGAACACTCTACCCTACAGGGTTTTTATTGTTAATACTTGTTTTACAGTGGTTTCGCTATCGCTACACCCCTGCCTGTGAACTGTCGCCCCTAACGGGGCTATTTGTCAATCGCCTAAACGCCCAGCAGGAGAAAACGTAGAGCAGATAGCCAGAGAGCCAGCCAGCTAAGACATCGATGATGTAGTGCGCCTGGATATAGACAGTGGAGATACAGAGCAGGATATAGAAAGGCAATAGAATCAGCGTCAGCCTTTTGCTGCTACGCCAACCCAACAGCATGATAATCGTTGAAACCCCTACATGCGAGCTGGGGAATGCGGCCGTTGGCATCTCGCCCGCTTCATGCGAAAGTTCCACCAAATGGTAGAAGAACCCATGCCCTTGCTGAGTATATGGCAACAACTCGGAATGAAAATTGAAATAATCGCCCACAGCAGGAAACACCCCTGCCACCACATTCTCCTCGCCAATGGCTGGGAAATAGAACTGCGGCCCAACCACAGGCAACAGGTCATAAATGATGTAGTAGATGAAAAAAGAAACCGTGAGCACAAAGCCAATCTTCTCGAAATGCTCGAAATGCTTCACGAAATACCAGCATGTAATCACGGCAATCATCGGGAAATAAGCCACATAACCCAAGTTCATGGGCTCGCTGATCCACATTTGCGGAAATTTACGCGCAAACCAATAGGCAGGCTGACAGCCGAATAATGTCTGCTCAGCCTCAGCAAACAGGTGGTCGAGGTTGGGATACAATCGATTGAACTCGTAAGTATCAGGATACCAATAGCTCAGCAACGCCAACTGGAAGCCCACACGCATAAAGGCCGTCACCTTGCAAGGATACCTCCTGTAGATAAAGACCAATACAATGGTAACCACCACAATGCCAAGCCTTTCCAACAGCATCTGCAAAGGATGATCCATCTTGTCGTACTGCACAATAATCATGCAGGAAGTGAGCACGGTATAGATCATGGCCGCCAGCTCCACCAAATACTCCCCTTTACTGGGCTTGATTCGTTGTAACCAATCTAAAGCCATCCTGCCTCCTTATACCATGCAATGGTTTCTTTCACACCCCTGTCCAACTGATACTGAGGCTGATAGCCCAGCTCCTCGATGGTGGGGGTGATGTCGCAACGCCAATTGCGCTGCTTCATGATTCTGTATTTATCGGTATTCAGCGTGCTGGTGGTGTGGCGCAGTTTAGCCCACCATTCTGCCACAACAGATACCACTTTCAATACCCACAGAGGTGCACAGATGCGCAACACATTGGTTTCCTGCAACTCTCGCATGATGAGGTTGGAGAAGGTGCTACTCTTATAGACCTGTCCGTCGCTCAGGAAGAAAGCCCTGTGGCTGATGCCTTTCTCGATGCCTAAGAAGATGGCCTGCACAATGTCTTTCACATATACAAATGTGATGTCCTGGCGCTTGTAACCCACCGAGAAGTCGATGTGCTGCTGGATGCTCTTCGCCATCAGGAAGTAATCCTTCTCCCTTGGGCCATACACACCCGTTGGACGAAGAATCAGGTAGGGGAAGTCGCTCAGGCTTTGCAGATACTGCTCCATCTTGAGCTTGCTCTTGCCGTAAGCCGTATTAGGCTTGGGAGTATCATGTTCCGTAATGGGCTGATAGTCTTTTTCATGGATGGGGCCGAAGATGCTCAGGGTACTGATGAACACAAACAGCTTGGGCATCTGTTCTGTAGCGATGAGTGCCTCAACCAGGTTCTTGCTCTGCTGGTAGTTCACTCGATCGAAGTCGCGCTTGTCGGCACATTTGGTCACGCCAGCGCAATGCACCACATAGGTAAAGGCTCCATGCTGGGCGGCATGCTCTCGCAATTGTTGCTGAAGCGCATCGGGGTGGGCATAGTCGAGGTCGATGAAATGGATGTCAGGCTGTTGCAGATAGGCTTTGCTGCTGCTTTTGCGCACACCAGCCCACGTAGAGAATCCTCTCCGCAAGGCTTCCTCCACGATAAAGCTGCCAATAAACCCACTTGCTCCTGTTACCAGAATACTGTCCATTTATCTCTCTTTCTTTTTCAGGCCGTAAAGATACAAATTTTTTTAGAGATAGCATGGCATTGGGAGGGAAAAGTTTCAAACCCTCCCGTAGTAAGCGGTCGTTCCTCCCGTAGTAGGCGGGTCATCTTCACGTAGTAAGCGGGCCATCTTCCCGTAGTAGGTGGGCCATCTTCCCGTAGTAGGCGGGTCATCTTCCCGAAGTATGCGGGTCATCCTTCCGAAGTAAGCGGGTCATCCTTCCGAAGTAAGCGAGCCATTTACTTCAGGTAATTGAAATTTAGGACGCTGAAAGCGTCCCCTTATAATAGCCGCGGGTTCGAAGAACCTGCGGAACACGATGATACATCTATAATTGCACTCTGAAAGAGTGCCCCAACATCATGCAGGGCGACGCTTTCAGCGTCGATATTTTTTATTCATTCTATCCGTAGGTACTCGCTACGCTCGAACCCACGGCTATTATTCGGTGACGCTTTCAGCGCCATAAATTACATGTAACATTTTATCTCTTATTTTTAGCACCTTACTCTATGGGGTTAACCAATGGACACTTTATATGTTTCTGTTGTCCCTACAAACTAATAATCGCATCGTTGAACATTTGCGTCATTGACAAAATGTCAAAACAGGATTTTGGGAGAGGGCAAAAATGAACAGGGGAAATTTTGACCAGTTTTACCACTGCCAACCTTCCACTTGAAAACCTCCAAATCCAACCTCAAAAATGATGGCATTTTTTCTCCCTAACGAGGGCGCAAAATTTTCCTAACTGGGGCGCAAAAATTCCCTCGTGAGGGCGCAAGATTTTCCTCGTGTGGAAGAAATGGCATCCTTACGAGAAAAGCGACATTTTGACCAATGAAATAAAAAAGCAAAGTTTTGAGGCAATCATCCATCACTCGTCACAATTTGGCGATAACATATTGTGTATTTGATGAATATTGTGGTGATGGGTTTTTGCAACTCATCACCAACTCGTCACTACTCATCACCTCAGATCTAAATCCAGACTATAACAATACGACTTCATAATCCTAAATCATCTAACATTATGATATCAATACAACAAATGCAAGAACCTTTTGTCAAAATAACAATGGTGATGAGTAGTGACGAGTTGGTGACGAGTCAGAAAAACCCGTCACCAACACAATAATCTATTACACAGAAAGTTATACCGGAAAAGTGACGAGTGACGGATGAACTCACGATTTGTTGACATTTTAAAAACCAACCACCTCAATTTTAACATTTGAAAAATAATTCAAGAATTTTACGTCCTATATGGCATATGTATTGATTTTTTGATTACCTTTGTTGCCGTATAGCTTAAGAGGTGGCTTGTGACATTGATAACTCTTTCTCCCATTCCAACGCTTTTCTGAAATACAAAAA